>JAZODZ010000347.1:0-6805 GCA_045597285.1 Myxococcota bacterium | reverse complement strand
GAACGCCTATATATAACCATATCCCCAAATCGTGTTCCGATAACATCAATGAGCCACCGCATCCGGTCCCGGGATCACGAAATCGAAGGCACCTGCGGCTCCGTAACATATTTCATATTTTTCAAATATGACATGGACTTGATTGTCACAAATATAAAAATGGAATGATTTCATTTCGTCAATTTTTTTCCATTCGATATCTTCCACGGGCACACTCCCCTCGCCGCCGAGCTGTTCTTTCATAGCTTTGACGATGATTTCGCGCAACTCGTCGATGCTCATCGGCTCATAGATATCTATCAGATCGAGCAATTTTCCCGATTTATCAAAAGTATAACTTTCCGGGCCATTATCCATCACACCGCCCATGAACCAGGTATGATCCAAAACAACACTGACAATGCCGTTTGGGGATGTACAGACCCTGCGAAGATCGTAATAATTTAAAAACTTATCATTCTCATCGATTTGCTCTGCATTCTCATGGCGCTCATCCTCGATATCCCAGACACTCCTAAGATTGCCTTCCGAAAAGAATGCACTTTCAACACCATGCATATATTCATTAATTTTTTTATAACTTTCCAAGTCTTCCTTGAAAACCGGGATTTCATGATAGATGGTAAGATCCTTGTTCCAATGCAACGTCTTTCTGCGTTTAATCCCCCACTCCGCGTCCGCGTTTTCAACGGTGCATGGCGAAGCGACTACAAGGGCAAGCGGATCCCCCGGGCTAGTACTCACAAAAGCCTCGGAATAATCAAGTTCTTCGGCAGATTCAGGCGCAACGGCAGATTCAGGCGCGACGACATTATCTGTCGCAACAGCCGGTTCATTTTGCTTTTTCGAGCAACCGAAAGCCAAAAGAATGCACATTAAAACAATCGCAAACTCTAATCTAAAACGCATTTTTCAAATCCTTATTGAGTCGATGGAAGCCTTCTGACGAATATCAGAATGGTACTGGCTGTTCCTTGCGCCGCATCATACCCCATTGTACAGCACACACAATCATAAAAAGCCTGTGCGTATTTGCCAATAGGCAAATAGCACAGGCGACGCGGCGTATCGTTTACGATAGCCGCGCCCCCAAAAACTAATCATCAAAAAGGCCGCGCTGTGATCGCGCATTATTGCTGACATTTGGCCAAATTCCGAGATGCTCGCAAGCGTGGCGCGTCACGATTCGCCCGGTCGGCGTTCTCTGCAAATAGCCCTGCTGAATCAGATACGGCTCGTACACGTCTTCGATCGTGTTCTCGTGCTCGCCAGTCGCCGCCGCAATGGTTTTCAAGCCCACGGGGCCGCCGTCGAACTTCGTGATAATCGTTTCGAGAATGCGGTGATCCATGCGGTCAAAGCCCGCGGAATCGATGCCGAGCATATTCAGGCTTTCGTCGGCGACCTGCCGCGTGATGACGCTCATGCCGCGGACATTGGCGAAATCGCGAAGCCGCGCCAGCAGACGGTTTGCAATGCGAGGCGTGCCCCGACTGCGCTTGCCAACCTCGATGATGGCCTCCTCATCGATGCCGATATTGAGCAACCGCGCCGACCGACGGACGATCTGCTCCAAATCGCACGGCGAATAATACTCGAGCCGCGCCACGTGGCCGAAACGGTCGCGCAGCGGATTCGTGAGCAAATCGGGCCGCGTCGTCGCGCCAATCAGCGTAAACCTCGGCAGTTCCAGTTTTATCGACCGTGCGCCAGGCCCCTCGCCAATGATCGCGTCGAACGTGAAATCCTCCATCGCCGGATAGAGGTTTTCCTCGATCACCGGATTGAGACGGTGAATTTCGTCGATGAAAAGCACGTCGTGAGGCTCGAGCGATGTCAGAAGGCCCGCCAAATCGCCTTTTTTTTCAATCGCGGGGCCCGACGTCGATTTCAGATTGACGCCCAGCTCGTTCGCACAAATCTGCGCAAGCGTCGTCTTTCCAAGCCCCGGCGGCCCCGAAAGCAACAGATGGCAGAGCGCTTCGCCTCGCATCGCCGCCGCCTTGACAAACACGCTGATATTGCCGACTTCCGCCTTCTGCCCGACGTATTCAGAAAACTTCATGGGGCGCAGCGATTCGCAAAGCCGCCGTTCGGACGGCCCCGAAACCTCCGGATTCAACGTGATATTCTCTCTTTCAACCTGCGGCGTCTCGGCCTGTTTGCGACGCCGACGCGGCGGGTGGTTCTCATCCTGATCAAAAGCCATTGTCTTCTTCCCTGAAATTCATTGCGATTAAGTTTTCTGAATATTGCGCAAGGCCCACCGAATTTCTCCCTGGACATCGAGCTGCTCACCACTCTCATCCAGCATTTGCAGAACATTGTCGATCTGCACTTCGGAATAGCCGAAATTTTTAAGCGCGGAACGCGTGTCGGCGTGGGCACTGGCCGACAGCCTCGGCACACGGGCATCCGGAACGCTTTCGGCAAAGTGACACGTCCGAAGTTTATTTTCAAGATCGAGAACGAGCTGGGACGCAATCTTTGCGCCGACGCCCGGCACTTTCTTGAGCGTCGCGACGTTGCCAGTCAGCACGGCGGTCTGAATCTCGGCCGGCGACAGCGCGTTGAGAATGGCAATGCCCATTTTTGCCCCGACGCCCTTCGCCGAAATCAGCATCGTAAACAGCATCCGCTCGTCCCGCGACCGGAACCCGTACAGCTCGATGGCATCCTCGCGCACCTGCGTATAGATATGCAACTCGACATCGTCCCCGGCCGCTAACCCGTCGAGGCTCCGCGCCGCCATATAGACGCGATAACCGACGCCGCTTTGTCCCGCCTCGATGATGACTTCGTTGCTGTCAATCAGAACGATTCGCCCTTTGATATATCCGATCATGGCACCTCGATTTTCCGTCGTTTCGCCGCGCTATTTCATACGGCGTGCCGTGCTATTTCATACGCACGGCGGCCAGGCTATTTCATACGCCTGGCCCCTCTATTATACATTAAAAGTCCCCAAAAGCTGTTCAAATTCACGCGGTTCCGGCGATCCAAAAGCCATTTCGCGCCCCGACACGGGATGCTTAAACCGAATATTGAGCGCGTGCAACCCAAGCCGCCCCAAGGGATTGACCTTTGAACCATATTTTTCATCGCCGACAATCGGATGTCCCATCGACTGCAAATGGACGCGAATCTGATTCGTGCGCCCCGTCTCCAAATCGAGGCGAAGGCGCGTCCAATGCGCATTTTGCGATAAAACCTCGTAATGCGTGACCGCCCTGAGACCGCGTGCGGGATCATTGCACGAATGCACGATCTTGCGCGAATCTTCGTAGAGGTATGAATCGATCGTGCCCTTCGGTTCGGGCAAAGCGCCTTCGATGATTGCGATATAGGCGCGTTCCTCGACGCGATCATTCCAGTCGGCCACGAGTTTGTTCTGCGCCTCGCGACATTTGGCAAAGACGAGCACGCCGGATGTGTCGCGATCGAGCCGGTGCACGACATAAATCCGCTTTGTCGGATCGCGGCGACGTATATAGCTTTCAAGAATCGACGCCGCATTCTCGCACCCGCCACCCGTAGAATCCACCGAATGAAGCCCCGAAGCCTTGTCGACGACGATGATATAATCATCCTCAAAAAGAAGGCGCAGCTTCGGATGATTCAGCCCGAACCGGTTGTCCGAAGCCGACAAAACCTGAACCTCGTCACCGGCAGCAAGCGGCGCATCGAACCGCGTCACGACCTGATTCTGAACGAGAATGCAACGGTGCTTCAGGAGCTGCTTGATCGATGTCGGCTTTTGCCCGGCAAGTTTCTGCAAAAGGAATTCGAGCAGCTGCGAATCGCAGTCGACGACAAAACGGCGGCTTTTGCCAGTCGCATTTTTTGCCGCGTTTTGTTGCTCGCCAGTCCGACGCCGTCCGTTCATGGCATTAAAATCGGCGCAAATTCAGCCTGACGGAGCGCCTCGTACAAACCAATCGACGTGGACACAGCCAGATTCAGGCTTCGAATGTTGTCCTTGCGAATCGGGATCGTCACGCATTGCGCCTCGAACCTGTCGCGAATTTCCTGGCTCAGGCCGCGCGTTTCGGGGCCAAAAATGAGCGCGTCGCCAACCGAATAATGTGCGTCCGTGTATTTGCGCGGCGTTTTCGTCGTAAAAAGGTGCATTTTTTCGGGCGGAAAAAGCGCCACAATTTCGTCAAACGATTCGTGTACGGACAGGTGGACGTTCGGCCAGTAGTCGAGCCCCGCTCGCTTGAGCTTCGTATCGCTCAGTTCGAATGCGAGCGGCTTGACGAGGTGAAGATGCGTCGCCGTACCCGCACAAAGCCTCGCGATCGTGCCCGTATTGGGCGGGATCTCGGGCTCGACGAGAATGACGTGAAAGTGGCGATCAGCCGGTGTACCGATTTCAGGAGATGGTGGAAAAATAGGAATTGTCATGTCGTTCGTTAATCATCCAAGTCAATGAACTGCCCCCAAAACGACGTTTGTGAATGAAAGAGGCAGTAGGCAGTAGCAACACTTACCTGTTGCGCAGCAGGCAACAAATTTTACCTTTCATCGCAGGTGAGAGGTGCCAGGTAAAAAGCTGGCGTGCTATACACCATTGGCGCGACACGTAAAATGGTTAGCCGTGCGTACGCGCAAATTCGGTAATAAAATCGGCCAGCACGCAACATCCCTCGACGGGGAAAGCATTGAAAATCGAAGCACGGAGGCCGCCCGTTTCGCGATGGCCTTTCAGACCGAGCATGCCATTTTTCTCGGCCTCCTCGACAAAAGCCGCATCCAGTTCATTACTCGGCGACCGGAATGACACGTTCATCAACGACCTGCACGCAGGCTCGCCGACGTGCCGGAAAAAGCCACCCGTGTTGTCGATTGCAGTGCGTATAATATCCGCCTTTTCGCGGTTCGCGGCGTGGACGCCTTCCAGGCCGCCGTGTTCTTCGATCCAGTCGAGCATCTGTTTCATCATAAAAAGTGCGAATGTCGGCGGCGTGTTGAGCATCGATCGATTTTCGGCAAGTCGCCTGTAATTGAACATTGACGGGCGATTTTCAGTCTGACACGCATCGAGGAATGCACGTTTTATGATGACGACACAGCATCCCGGAATGCCGAGATTTTTCTGCGCCGAAGCAAATATCAGACTGTGCGCTCCGACATCGATCGGGCGGCTGTACATATTGCTGCTCATATCGGCAACAAGCGGATACTCGGTTTTCGGCGCTTTCTGCCATTCCGTGCCCAAGAAGCTGTTGTTGGCGCAGTAATACACGTATTTCGGGTTTTCGCTGTAATGGATTTCATCATCGGACGGGATGTGTTCAAACCCCGTTGCCGCACCATCGTAGGCATAATGAATCGGGACATAGAAGGCGGCATCGCGCATGGCATTCCGCGTCCAGAACCCCGTATGAATGCAGTCGATATGATCGCCCGGTTTGGTCAGTTCCGCCGGAATCTGACAAAACTGGAGCGTGGCCCCTCCCTGCAAATAGAGGACGTCGTAATCGTCAGGCACACCGCCGACAGCCCTGAACTGCGCATCCAGAGCGTACATCATGTCATCGAACCACTTCGAGCGGTGGCTGATTTCGAGTATGCCGGCTCCCATGCCGGTGTCCCATAAGGCTTCCTGTGCCTTCTGAATGACATCTTCCGGCAAATGCGCCGGACCTGCCACGAAATTCCATTTTCTCATCTTTTTTCCTGTCTGTTTTGGCTCAACAAGCTGCAAGCCGGACATTGAGTATCATCATGCCCCTTTGCCTTACAAATATTCCGGCCAAAATATATCATCTGAAGGTGCCGTTTAGTCCATTCATTTTCTGGAAATAACGAGCACAAATCGCGCTCGACACCTTCGGGCGTTTTTGCTTCAGACCATTGCCAGCGTTGGGCGAGCCGCATGACATGGGTATCGACTGCAAACGCGGGGATGTTGAAAACGTGGGACAGAATGACATTCGCCGTTTTACGTCCAACCCCCGGCAATGCCTCGAGTTTTTCGCGTTCGGACGGAACAATGCCGCGATAAACTTCGGCTATCGTCTTTGAAAGCTCGTAAATATTCTGGGATTTTCTCGAATAGAGTCCGCAGGGTTTAATGATTTCGGCAATGTTATCAGCGCCAAGCGCCGCAATCGCGGCGGGGGTTGTACCGTGTTTCCAGAGTTCCGGCGTCACTTCGTTGACGCGTTTGTCTGTGCATTGCGCCGAGAGAACGACGGCCACGAGAAGCGTATAGGCGTCGGTAAAAGCCAGTGGGATCGGGGGATCGGGATAGAATGCGTCGAGGACGGCACAGATTTTAGGGAAAGATTCGGGGCACATGTTAGGCATTAGGCAGAAAGAACAAAAAAAAGCAGCTTCCAAGAAGCTGCTTTTTAATGGGCCTGGTTAGACTCGGACTAACGACCTCACGCTTATCAGGCGTGCGCTCTAACCTGCTGAGCTACAAGCCCAAAGAAAACCTCGAGAGAGAAAGCTCTGAAGTGCGCATGACCACGAAATCCAAAGCATTTGTCATGCTTATGTGATCCGTTAAAGGAGGTGATCCATCCCCACGTTCCCGTAGGGATACCTTGTTACGACTTCACCCCAGTCGCTGTCCGATCCGTGGGCGGTTGCCTCTCTTGCGAGTTAGCTCACCGACTTCGGGTCCAAACAACTCCCATGGTGTGACGGGCGGTGTGTACAAGGCCCGGGAACGTATTCACCGCGGCATGCTGATCCGCGATTACTAGCGATTCCGGCTTCATGGAGTCGAGTTGCAGACTCCAATCCGAACTGAGGACGGCTTTTTGAGATTTGCTTAAACTCACGATTTCGC
>JAZODZ010000346.1:0-19821 GCA_045597285.1 Myxococcota bacterium | reverse complement strand
CCTCTTGGCCGCCCGCTATCGCCATGCGATACGCGGGTGGCGGGTGAGCCGTGCCCCAAAACAATGCACAAAAAAGGCGTGTCTGCTATGAATTCTTGACAGCAACACTGTGAAATACGACTATCCTGCGACCTCGGTTTTGTGGGGCAGAAAGGATGCAGTTATGAATCGACAGTTTTTTTATGCGCAGAGCGACGCAGATGCGCTCAAGGATTACGAATATGCTTGTTCTACGCGGCTTGCCGGCACCTGGGACTGGATTGTCCTGACAGCGGCAAATGAACGCCAGGCGGCGGCATATCGGCTTCAGCTGGACAAACGGCGGCGCGAACACCGCCTTCCGCTGGGAACACAATTCGAGGTCGTGGCGGATTTTGAAGACAAGCGCGTCGGTTCTGGCGGGGCCACGCTCAATATTCTTCGCGTGCTCAGAAATAAACTGCCGCTCGAACGGCTACTGAAACAGAAGATTCTCGTCATTCATTCCGGCGGGGACAGCAAGCGCATACCTCAGTATTCGGCCTGCGGAAAGCTTTTCGGGCCGGTTCCGCGACTGCTTCCCGGCGGCTACGTCTCGACGCTTTTTGACGAGCTTCTCATCTGCGCACAGGGCATCCCCACGCGCACCGGAAGCGGCATGATGATTTTTCCGAGCGACACAAAGCTGCTGTTCAATGCGCTTCAGCTCGACCTTTTGTCCTGTCAGGCGGCCGGCCTGTCGATGAAAGCGCCCGTTCAGGTCGGGCAGGATCACGGCGTCTTTGTTCAGGCTGATGCCTCCGAAGACCACCGAAACAATAACGTCTCGAGGTTCCTGCATAAGCGTTCCGAGGCATTTCTGCGAAATAACGGTGCCGTCGACAACGCCAATCAGGTCAATGTCGACACGGGCTGCATCTGGTTCGGCAGCGCCGTCATTCACGAGCTTTTCAAACTCATATCGACCGACGGAAACGTCGATGAATCGAAGTTCCGCGCATTCGTCAATCCGCACGTCTGCCTCAATTTTTACGCCGATTTCGTCTATCCACTCGCGCAAGACAGCACGTGGGAAGAGTTTGCACAGGAAGCGCCCGAAAACGGTTATTCGCCAGAACTCGAAGGCTGTCGGCGCGAGATTTGGAAAGCGCTGCACTCCTACCGCCTTTCGCTCGTCAAGCTCATTCCGGCGCAATACATCCATTTCGGAATGACGCACGAAATGTACGACTTTTTCGTCCGCGAAATGGACACATACAGCTACCTCGGCTGGAAAAAGCGCCTCAATACCAATTCATTTACGGGCTGTGTTCTGAACAGCCATGTCAGTGAAACCGATGTTCCCGAGTCGACATATATCGAAGACTGCCGGATTAAACGATGCAGACTCGGCGAAGGCGTCATGCTGTCCAATATCGATGTGCGCGATACCGCGATTCCGCCCGAAGTCGTGATGCACGGGCTGGAACTCAAGAATGGCGAGTATGTATGCCGGATTTATGGGCGAGAAGACAATCCGAAGGGGTCGAAGGACGCGCCGTTTTTGGGAAGCACGATATCGAAGCTGGCGCGTCTGACCGGCATTTCGAACGAGGCCATCTGGGGAAATAATCCGGCTTCGATATGGAACGCACGGATTTATCCGATTTGCAAAACCATGCAGGATGCCGTCGAATCGGCCATTGCGCTGCACGCCATTTTGCAGGGAAATGCGTCCGATGAAATGATTGGGCGCTGGTCAGATGCCACCAAAACGAGCCTGGCCGAAAGTTTTTTGGATGCCAATGTCGAGGCGATTCTCGAACGGCAGGAAACGATCCGCAACGAGGTTCAGATGGCGCGGTTTGTCGCGGATATTTATGCCGGTGCAAGCCAAAACGATTGCCTCGAAACATTGATTCAGACGTGCCATGACGATGCCTGGTGTCTTGAAATGATGACGGATCAGGCCGGAAAAGCAGAATTTCCATACAATATGCGGCTTTATCTTGCGGCCTCTGAGTTTTGCCGTCGCCACCCCGGGCTGGGGGCCAGCGAACAGCTGGAAGATGCCGCGTATGCGTGCATAAAGGCGAGCATTACGCGGGAAACTTTTGCCCGCTTCGGCATACGGTCGTTCCGGGATGTCCATATCGTTCGGGACGAAGTCGATGTCGATCTGCCAGTTCGCGTCAATTTCTGCGGTAGCCCGTCGGATGCCGCGCCGTATTGCCTGGAACACGGCGGGACGATGATAGACGGAACGCTTCTGCTCAAGGGGAAACGGCCCATTCGAGTGACGGTGAGGCGGATTCCGGAACACGTCATCGCATTTGGGAGCCTCGATCAGGGGCAGACACATCGGTTTGATGACATTGAAACCATCCGTGATTGTGGCAACCCCATGGATTCGTATGCGCTGCACAAGGCATGTCTCGTCGCCACGGGACTGATTTCGATGCAGTCCGATGGAAATTCGCTGGAAGATATTTGTCAGGCGATTGGCGGCGGTCTCGAAATCGTGACTGCCGTGGACGTTCCAAAGGGATCGGGGCTGGGCACGAGCAGCATTCTGGCGGCCGCAGTTCTGAAGGGAATCAATGAAATTCTCGGCATCGAGCCGGACGAAGAAATGATTTATGCGCAGGTCTTTCTCGTCGAACAGCTCATGAACACGGGCGGGGGATGGCAGGATCAGGTGGGAGGATTTACGCCGGGAATCAAGTATTTTACGGCCGATCCGGGGGCGTATCAGAAAATCAAAATTGAGCGCCTCGATTTGCGGCCGCAGACGATGGATGAACTCAATCGGCGGTTTGCACTCATCTTTTCAGGGCAGCGCCGACTGGCGAGAAATGTCCTGCGGCAGGAAATGAACCAATGCATCCGCAATGACAAAGAGGCACTCGAAACCGTTCTGACGATTCAGGAATATTGTGCGCTGATGCGTTTCTGCCTGCTTCGGGGGGATGTCACGGCCTTTGCCGGATATATCACGAAGCAGTTCGGGCTCGTCAAAAAGCTCGATAAAGGCGCATCGAACACGTACATCGAATACATCTTCAATACCTGTGCAGATTTGCTCGACGGATGGTCGATTTGCGGCGCAGGCGGCGGCGGTTTCCTGCAAGTCATTCTCAAAAAGGGTATCGACAAATCGGTATTGATTAAGCGCGTCGAAGAAACATTCGGCGACTGCGGCGTCGAAGTATGGGACTGCGAATTTATATAAACCTCACCCCCTAAATCCCCCTCTCCCAACGGGAGAGGGGGACCTGAGCAAGTCAATTTATTGAAATTTTTTTTGTACATACCAAACGCCGAAAAAGGCAATCTATGACAAAACATCATCAATATGGACGCGAAGTATTTGAAGAGGAAATTCACGTCCTGCAAAAGATCTCGGACGCGCTGGATGAAACCTTCGATCAGATGGTCGAAGAAATCATGGCCTGCCAGGGCAAAGTCATTCTAATCGGTATGGGCAAGAGCGGGCATATTGCCCGCAAGATTGCCGCGACGATGTCTTCGCTGGGAACATGCGCGATATCTTTGAGTCCGGCAGAGTGCATGCACGGGGATTTGGGCATGATCCAGCGGCAGGATGTCGTGATTTTGATATCGTATTCCGGCGAAAGCGACGAGATCATCAAGATTATCCCTGGAATCAACACGATTGGCGCAACCATTCTGGCAATCACGGGCAACAGGGCATCGACACTTGCACGCAGTGCCAAATGCGTCCAGTGTTTCGATGATGTCCGCGAAGTAGGGCCGTTGAGGCTCGCACCGACATCGAGTTCTACCGCCGTTCTCGTCTACGGCGATGCGCTTGCCGTCGTCGCCGCTCGCCTCAAATCCTTTGATAGCAAGGATTTCAGCATATTTCATCCGGCGGGGTCGCTAGGCAAACGGCTGACGACGCGAACCGTTGACCTGATGCGGCCGCTGGCGACGCAGCACATTCTCTCCGAAACCATCGGGCTATGCGATGCACTCACAGCCATGCTCGACGTCAACTCCGATCTCCTTCCCATCGTCAATAAAGACGGATGTCTCATCGGCATCATCACAAACGGCGATCTCAACAAACGGCTTCAGGAACCCGATGTCGATATCCGGCACGAGAAACTTGGAAATCTCATTCACCGCTATCCGCATTTTATCGAGAATGACGCTCTGGCCATCGAAGCACTCCGCCTGATGGCTGAAAATCACATTCACGCCGTGCCAGTCGTCCGAAATGATCAGCCCATCGGCATCATTCATAAAACGGACATACTCAAATACGGCATCTTTATTTAAAACCTCATTCCTTAAATCCCCCTCTTCTAACGGGAGAGGGGGACTTGGATCATTTCACATGAACACATCAAAATACCGTTTACTCGCCCTTGATCTGGATGGCACGTTGACGAACAGCCAAAAAAAAGTTTCGGAAAAAAACTGCAAATATATCCGGCTTGCACAGGAAAAAGGCGTCGATATCATCCTGGCATCCGGTCGCCCGGTCATAGGCATCGAGAGCGTCGCCAAAGCATTGAATTTATATGAAACCGGCGGTTATATTTTAGCCTATAATGGCGGACAGATTATAGACTGCAAAACGCAAAAACCGTTGATAGAACACTTCGTGCCAGATCAATATTATCACGAAATCTGCGATATTATTCATCGCTTTCACGTTTTTCCTCTTACCTATAATCGGACGGGTGTCATATGTGAAAATGATGAGGACAGATATGTGCATCAGGAATGTTATAACAATTCCGTTCCTCTCCATAAAGTCGAAAGCCTCGAAGCCGAGTTAAATGGCCCCATCGTCAAATTTATGGTCGTCGGCGAACCCGAGGAATTAAACAAAGCGGCAATATATTTTAGAGAATGTTTTAAAGGCGCACTCAATGTATTTTTTTCAGAGCCCTATTTTATGGAAATCACGCCGCCGGGCATCGAAAAATCTTCGGCACTCGCAGCACTGCTCAAATTGCTGAACATTCCCCGCGAAGAACTCATGGCTTGCGGCGACGGCCTCAATGACATTCCCATGCTCGAATACGCCGGATTTTCGGTCGCGATGGCCAATGCCTACGAGGAAACAAAGAAATATGCCGACTTCATCAGTGCATCGAACGAAGATGACGGCGTAGCCCTTGCGATCGAGAGATTTATTTTGTAGGGGACAGAATGTTAAGGCCGTATGCGCTTCGCGCATAGGCCGACACGCGCGGCGTATCGGCAACGCCGATAGCCGCGCCCCCAATAAAAATGTTAGGCCGTCAGGACGCCGTTTTTGGATTCCATGAGAATGGTCACGGGGCCGTCATTGACGAGGGCGACGTCCATCATCGCGCCGAATTGGCCGTACTGGACGGTAATTCCGAGGTTTTCGAGCGCTTTGCCGAAGGCTTGATACATCGCGTCGGCTTCGGCCGGGGGCATGGCGGATGTGAATGCGGGACGGTTGCCGTGGCGCGTCTGCGCACAGAGCGTAAACTGGCTTACCAACAGGATTTCGCCGTGAACATCCATGATCGAGAGGTTCATTTTGTCGTTCTCGTCGGCAAATATTCGCAGCTTCGAGATTTTAGCCGTCAGTGTTTTGAGGTCGTTTGCCGTGTCGCCGGTTTCCACGCCGAGAAGGATGAGAAAACCTTTGCCGATTGAGGAAATTCGCTGGCCGCCGACGGTCACGGATGCAGAGGATACGCGTTGAATAACTGTTTTCATAGAACTGAATTGATTGCATTTTTGATCGACGCGTAAATATGGGGTAATTTACGCTGGGAATGTGCATATTGCACGGACGCGGGTTGAGCTCAAGGAAAAAGTGGAGGGTATGAGATGCGCGTGCGATCAGGCGGGTACAGCAACAGTTCACGATATGACAATGGCGAGTTCTGGGCGATTGATCCGACGGGAACATTTTTCGTGTTGGCGTCCGGAATAGGGGAGACGTCGTCGTTCTCGAGCCGCCGCGTGTGTGAAACGATCGTGAAGCAGCTGATTCCGCATCGGGCGCAGGTCGAGAAACTTTCATCCGATGCTCGCCCGGATTCGCGTCAGATGCTGATGCACTCGCTTTGTGGATCGATGATCCGCGCGGAACGCGACCTACTCGATCAGAGCGAGCTGCTGGGCGTGAGGGGGCTTTCGTCGACGGCGGATTTGCTGTTTCTGGCGAACGGGACGGTTTATATCAGCCATGTCGGGAACAGCCGCGTCTATCTTTTGCGCGGCGACACGGGACGCCAGCTGACGATAGACCACACGGTGTATGAGTTTTTGAAATCGCAGGGGAGGATCGAGGAAGATTTGCAGCGCACGGCGCACAAGAATCGCCTTGTCCGGGCGCTCGGCATGAACGGCGGTGCGGAAATCGATACGTTGCAGGTCGACCTTCGGCAGGGAGACCGGCTCGTGATATGCACGGCCGGCGTGTACGAAAGCCTTCAGAATGCGACGCATCTGTCGCAGCTGTATCGCACGATGGAGCCGCAGCGAGCATCGGAATACCTCGTGCATTATGCGGAGGAACATGGGTGCGTGGGCAATGCGTCGGCGATATGTATCGAGATTTCCGATCCGGGTATGCGTGCGTCGTCTTTGGAAACGGACAGCCGCATCACGGCCCTGGAACAGATATGCTTTTTCCGCGACCTGAGCTATCAGGAAATGCTTCAGGTCATGCCGATAACCTTTGAGCGGTTTGTCAAGCGTGGGGAAAGGATTATCTGTGAAGGCGATGCGGGGGAGGAGCTTTATATTTTGGTGGAAGGGCGATGCCGTGTGACGAACAGCGGGGTTCTTTTGGCCGAACTGGAATCGGGGAGTTCGTTTGGGGAGATGTCGCTGCTGGATCGGCAGCCGAGGAGCGCATCGGTGACGGCGTCTGAAGACTGCCGCCTGTTGGTGATTCATGCGTCGGATTTTGAACGGCTGACGCTTTCGGGTGCACTGGCCGTCAAATTGTTATGGAACGTGACGCACGAGCTTTCGGAGCGCCTGCGCCGATCGTCCAATGTGATTCGCCAGCAGGGCAGGGTTCTCATCGAGAACGGACTCGGGCACGAATCGTAAAAGGCTTTGTTGCGGCTCGGTTCAAGGATGAAATGTGATTAAGGTCATGAAGACAATGATTGTAGTGGAAATTTGTTAAGGTGATGTGATAAAAGCATTAAGCTTGTTTTGGGCTTTATCAGGTTTAGGGCCAGGGAAAACATAATGGACAAGTCTGGAAATACATCTAATCCATCAGGTTTGACGAGCAATCGAATGGCAAATGAAAACGCAAACGGCATGGGCAGTCGCCCCTTGATTCATTCGGCTCTTTCGGCTGGCAGTGAGAATTCTGCAGGTGGTTTGCCGAAGTCACGCGTGTCGTTGGGATCGAAGCGTCTGCCGACCATCACGCCTCCCGGTGGTGTGTCCGGGGCTAAGCCGTCGTCTCCCAGCATTGTGCCATCCGCTGAACCTGTTGCGTCGGATCCTTCCCCTGGGGTTATGTCGGCATCCGAACTACCTGTTGATGACGATAACCATGAAACTCAGGCGATCGTGAGAGACGGCGCGGTTCCTCCGACACAAGCGCTTGGTGCGGACGAGCTTGCTGCGGCCGGCCTTCCTCAGGATCAGGACAGTGGAGCTCAGGAAGCTGAAGTCGAAGCGCCGATGACGACGCTTCCGGTCGGCATGAAGATCGATGACCGCTACGAAATCCTTGATACGCTCGGCGTCGGCGGTTTCGCGACGGTATATAAGGCACGGCATCTCACGATTGATCGCGATGTCGCCCTGAAGGTCATGGACCTCAAGAAAGGTGTCGATCCAAGCTATTCGCAGCGCTTTTTCCGTGAAGCCAAAATTGCGGCCAAAATTCACCATAACAACGTCGTTTCTATTTATGACTTCGGTCACGTTTCGGAAACTGGGCAACCCTACATCGCGATGGAAATGCTTCATGGCCATGATTTGAGCCATGAACTGAAAGTTGCGGGGCCGTTAAGCCCGAAACGCATGTATGTCCTGTTCCGTCCCGTTCTGGAAGCTCTGGGGCAGGGGCACGGTCTCGGCATCGTCCATAAGGATTTGAAGCCTGAAAACCTTTACCTCGTGGATCCGCGCGGTCAACACGAGTTGATGAAGGTTTTGGACTTCGGTGTTGCCCGAATCAATTCGAATGAAGTCGCCAAACTGACGAGTGCCGGTCAGCTTCTGGGAACGCCGCGATATCTGGCACCTGAATACATCAAACAGCAAATCGTGTCGCCGGCCATCGACGTTTATCAGATGGCATTGATTATTTCGGAAGCCCTGACGGGGATTCCTGCAGTTTCCGGCGATCCGTATCACGCGATGATGCTTCATTGTAGCGGCAAGCTGCAGATCGCTGAATTTTTGCTCGACGGGCCAGTCGGCGAAGTTTTCCGAAAGGCAATTTCAATCGATCCCGATAAGCGTTATGCAGATTGTAATGCATTTGCAGCGGCTCTCGACAGCATTGCGGAATACTTTGAGAGCGAAGTTCCCCTTGAGGGCGGTGCGCCCCAGATTACGCCTGAAAGCGCCACAGCCGCAAGTCTGAATACTCTTCTGAGCTCTCGCCAGAACACTGGCGAGGAAAATTCCGAGAATAATAATAGCAATGAGGAAGTTTTTATTCCTCCCAAGAAGAGTAACGTTCCGGTCATTGTGGGTGCCATTATTTTTATCGGTCTGGCCCTCATCATTGCTATCGTGTTCATCGTGAAGCTTAAAAAAGCTCAGGAGAACCCGGATGTCGTCGTCGTACAGCAGCCTACGCCAGTCGAAGTCAAGGATCCGGAATATAAGTTTAAATTCATTTCCGATCCTCCCGGTGCCGAAGTCAAGTTGAATGGTATCGTCCAGATTTGCGATAGCACGCCTTGCGAGAAAGTGTATAAAAAGAGCGAGCTGGGGATGCCGCAGACCGTCCACTTCATCCTCGACGGGTATGACTCGACGTTCCAGACGATTTGTATCGCCGGAATGAACGATACAGGTTGCGTGTTTAAGCACGGCGAAAAAGAAGACGAAGTCCTCGATGTCGAGGTCGAGCTGGCAAAATCGAAGCCCACGGAAGTCAAGATTCTCATCACTTATACGCCGCCAGATTCTACCGTGAAGAACCGTCATGGCGTTGTCGTTTGCAAAGCCACTCCATGCGAGTTTGAACTGACGCAGGCAGATGGTTACGAAGAACTGTCAATTTCGAATAAGAATACGAAGCTCACGGCTCCGCCTCAGCGTATCGTATTTGAAGATGCCCTGGATGCCGTGCTGAAAGACAATCTCGACGGTTACAAGATTCATTTCGCCATGACGGAAAGAAAGCCGAAGCAGAATACGAATCAGGAGTCTACTTCAAAGGTCGTTTATGTCGACAGGGTCGTGAAGGTAAAAGACGATTCTCCCAAACCGCCTCAACCGCCTCAACCGCCTCCCAAGCCAGTTCCTCAGTTTTAGTGATATGTTCGCGGCCTATTGGCGGGAATGCCCGCCAATACGGCCGCTTTTTTCGCGTGCCTATGTACTCGCCCGAACGAGCTCGTACGGGCTGCGTGCATACGGCACGCGGCGCTTCGCGCATTAAGTGTTTTTAATCCACGCCAGGGTAACGCCGTCGCCGCCTTCGTAATACTGCCCGGGACGGGTTGCCAAAATGCGCGGAGATCGCGATAAATACTGGCGGACACAGTTTTTCAGGACACCCGTTCCGTGTCCGTGAATGATATAGCACATGGGCTGTTCCTGAACCTGCATGCTCTGGATGAAGAACTCCGTTCTTTCGATGGCATCCTCGCTCGTCAGCCCTCTCAGATCGAGCGTGTTGTCCGATACCTGGGCAAGGATGGGAAGTTGCGTTGTCTCATCGACGAGTACACTGTTTTCGCACTTAATCTCCAGTAATTTGGCGTTCTTGATGCGTTTTTGTTTGGCCGTGGGTTGAGGCTGGTCTTCTTCAATCGGATAGCCAATATCGTCAATGATGGCATGAACTTGCAGAATTCCGAGCTGAAGCGTGACATGGTTTCCCGATCTGGCGTTGACAACGGCATTGCGGTGGTACTGCCTTATCTGAACCTTTTTCCCAATGACGATTTCCCGTTCATTCATGGGCTGGAAAGGCGGAGCTGTGATTTCTGTGACGGCGGAGCTTTCCTTGTGGATTTCATTTTCAAGGACGCTCATTTCGCGGTTAATGCTTTCCTGTGTCTCGGTATCGTGACGAAACTCTGATGAAAACGTCTTTCGCCTGAGTTTGCTGATTCTCGTCTTGATGCGCTTGATGTTTTCGAGGACGTGTTCGATGTCGTTGCCGAGGGCTTTTGCGACCTGTGCCCGCATCTTTTCGCGCAGTTCCTCGACTTCCTGTCTGGCTTTGTCGAGCTCTTCCTGCGAGGATGCGACGACGATTCTGGCTTCTTCCAGCCTGACTCTTTGCTGTTCGAGTTCTGCAATTGCGTGCTCGAGGTTGCTTTCTGCCTTGGAATTGTACTGAGCTTCGGCGTCGGCGAGTATTTGTTCGGGAAGTCCGTGTTGTCTGGCAATTTCAAAGGCTGCACTTGTTCCGGGATGGCCGATTTGCAGATGGTATGTCGGACACATTTTCTCGATGTCAAAACTGACACTCGCGGATGCGATCCATTCCGTTTCGAGCGCGAATGCCTTGACGTTTTCAAAGTGCGTCGTCACGAAGGCCATGGCACCGGCATGATATAGATGGCGAATGAGCGCAATGACGAGTGGTGACGCGTGTTCCGGATCGGTGCCACTGAAGGGTTCATCGAGCAGATAGAGGGTATTGGGCTCGGCCAATGGCAGGGCATTGGACAGGCTATGGACGTGAGCAGAAAACGTTGAAATATTCTCTGCAATCGATTGATCGTCGCCGATATCGGCGAAAACGTATTTAAATATCGGGAAACAGGATGATGCACCGGCACAGATGGGAATGCCGGCTTTCACCATGAGCGCGAACAGACCAACGGTTTTGAGATTGACGGTTTTACCGCCGGCATTTGCGCCACTGATGACAAATGATTGCGCGGGATTGTGGAGCATGATGTCGTTTGCGACGACAATGGCTTCGTGGTCATTGAAATGCCTTAGCGCGAGCAGTGGGTGTCTGGCTGAATAAAGCTCAATCTCGTTGTCACTGATATCCGGAATATGACAGCCGCAGTCGATAGAAAAACGCGCCACGGCATCGGCGCAGTCGAGATACAGGCATCGTCTCGCATTGCTAAGAAATGCCTCTCGATGGGCACCGACCATCTGTGAAAGCATCAAGAGAATACGGTTTTCTTCGGCTTCAATGCCAAAGTCAGACATTCTGAGCGCGTTGTTGAGTTCGACGAGTTCAGCCGGTTCGATAAAGACGGTTTGCCCGGAGGCACTCGTGGCGTGGACAATGCCATCGACTTTGCTACGGTTGGAGGCTTTGACAGGAAGGACATATCGGCCTTCGCGCTGGGTATAGTAATTGTCTTGTATGACTTCGAGGATATCGGGTTGCGTGAGTTTGGATTCGATTCTGGTTCGAAGGCTTTCGGCGAGTCTTCTGGAACGTTCTCGCAATCTGGCCAGTTCCGGGGATGCGTTGTCGACGAGTTTTCCGTCGGCATCGAACGAGGCTTTTAAGCGCCGTTCGAGGTCTCTTTGAACTTCGATGTCCTGGGCATAGAGCCACAGCAGGGGGGCTTCTTCGCGGCGTGTGGCGAAATAGTGATAGACCGCATGGAACGTTCCCAAATTGGATGCGATTTGCATCAGGTCAGTGCCACTGAGAACGGCACCGCGTTCGGCTCGCAGCAAAATGTCTTCGAAATCGCTGATGCAAATGGAAACGACCGGATCGCAGGCATCATAAAGCTCGATGAGCTGGGCGATCTCTGCAAGCCGTCGGGCGGCGACTTCCTTTTCTGCCAGCTGTGGCATGTTCAGAATGAGAGGTTGTGAGAGTTCACTCTTGCATCTGTCGGCGATGGCCTGAAGAACCTGAGGCCAGTCGAGATTCTCGAATTTGCCAAAAGCACAGGATTTGGGCTTGTCGACAAATGTATCGAGCATGAGTTCGGGATTAATCGAATTGATATCTATATTTTCGAATCGCATATTGTGTCGTTGTGTTTGATTGTTCGCTAGATGGTTTGGATACAGGCAAGCGCAGCTTGAATGCCATCGAGGGCACAGCTTGTGATTCCTCCGGCATAACCGGCACCTTCTCCGACGGGATAAAGCCCGGGAATTCCGACTGCTTGATACGCGTCATCCCGTAGTATCCTCACGGGAGAACTCGTTCTCGATTCAATGCCGACGAAGTTTGCATCCCGCGTGATAAATCCGCGCATTTGATAATTGAATTCCTGCAAAGCCGTTTCGAGTGCCTTGGAAATCTTCTGAGGAAATATATCGTGGAAGTTTGCTGGGTTCGTACCGGGAGAATAGGTTGTTTTAGGTGTGACTGAAGGGGATTTGTGGCGGATGAAATCGAGCATGGACTGCGCGGGGGCAAATGCCGGGGGACAGTTTTGTGCGGCTTTTCGTTCCAGTTTTCGGATCCAATGCAAACCGCCGAGTGGGCCGGGACCAAAAAACTCTGGCCCGACCTGTACGACGAGTGCGGCATTGGCATAGCGGCCATTTCGATGGCTTCCGCTCATACCATTGACGACGCGAGTGTCTTCCGTGGTTTGGGACGCTACGATTTTCCCGCCAGGACACATACAGAAAGAAAAGACACTGGGCAGTTTATTGTGATTAAACCGAACGGCGTATTCCGCAGGCGGGAGTAAGGGGTGCGTATCAAAACTGCCGTATTGAATGGAGTTGATGAGTGCCTGCGGATGTTCAACGCGGACGCCAATCGCCAGAGGCTTGGGTTCCATGACGATTCTATGTGAACGAAGGCGTTCAAACATATCGTCTGCACTATGTCCAATACAGAGAAACACGGCATCGTAGCCGATTTTTTCGCGATTGATGACGATGCCGCGGCAGCGATTGTCCTCAATCCACACGTCCTCGACATGGCTTTCAAAGTGATAATGGATATCCTTTGATTCCAGCCATTTCCGGATTTCAGCAAGGATCGGTGTGAGTCTGTCGGTCCCGATATGGGGATGGGCTTCATAGAGGATAGAACTGTTGGCTCCGAACTGGACAAATCTTTCGAGTACGATGGGAATATATTGAGATTTCGTCCTCGTCATGAGTTTCCCATCGGAATAGGTACCGGCCCCGCCTTCGCCGAAACAAATATTGCTTTCGGGATTGAGAATTGCCTTGTTCATGAGTGCTGCAATATCTTTTGAGCGGTCTTTTACACTCTTTCCGCGCTCAAAAATGTCTACGTGAAAACCGGCTTCAGCAAAGGTCATTGCAGCAAAAAGCCCTGAAGGCCCCGAACCGATGATGGCGACATGAGGGGGATTGGTGCGTTTTTCAAATTTAGGTAGCGAGATTTTGGGGGAGGGCCTGACACATCCTTTCGTTTCTATTTGCTGAATCAGTGATTTGTCGTTTGTGGAAACATCAATAAGGAGAGAGGCTTGGAAATGCGGTCGCTTGTGGCGCACGTCGAGGCTTTTTTTATAAAAATTCCAATCTAGCAGGGATGATTCCGGTATGCCAAGCTTGCGGGCGGCAGCAGAGCCGAAATCTTCGGCTTCGTTAAGTGAGAATTGGAACTGTGGTGTGAGATAATGCATTGTTATATGTCCAAGTTTGTAAGTAAATGCCACGTATTTGTTTGAAACAAATACGGCAAAAAACGGGGCGACATATAGCGGAATATGGAGAAAAAAAAAAGCCGGTTGGAACCGGCTTTTATGTGAGTTGTTGATTATTTCTTAAATGGATACAGGAGTGAGAACATGATCGAGTATCTGCTGACGGGCACGCCCTCTTTTTCATAGTAGAATCGATATGTGGGAGACCTGTCAAATCCTTCGGAGAAGGCATAGCTACCCTGAACCATAAGCCCTATGTCAGCGGGAAGACCGACAGTGACTTCAGGCTGGAGTATGGCATAAAAGGGGGTGGAATAAGTTTCCCGGCTTTTCCAGTTGGAATTTGATTTAGTTTCGGGTGTATCTGCGACCATGAAAAGTGCCAGATCGGCGACGAGATAGTCATTTGTATAAGTTGCACCGAGCTTGATGCGATGTCTTGCATCATCCTGGATATTATTATTGAAATCTTTGGCGTTGGCTGTTTGGTCGTCATCACCATTGTGATCGATCTTGCCATATAAGAAGTTATAGTGGGCATAGATGTTCCAATTCTGTCCGATGGTTGTATCCATGCTGAGTTCAAAACCGCCGATATTCGCGCCATCACTCTGGTCAGGTGTGTATCGTGCCGGTTCGCCTAAAATATTAATGGACTGTTTGTCATCATATTTCATGATAATAAGGTTCTGCATGTGAGAATAGAACCCATCAAGCCTGATTTTCATGAAATAGGCAGGGGTAAACAGAAAAGATAGCTCGACGTTGTGGAGTTTTTCGGAGTCGAGTTTTGTATTGCCGATATAATCGAATGTATTGATATAGAGCTGGTATAGCGAAGGTTCTTTAAATGAAAAACCATAAGAGAGACGCATCGTCATCCAGTCGGTCCATTTGGCGAGGAATGCAAATCGCCAAGATGGGGCATAATCGGGGTCTTTGTTGCCTGTGATATAAACTCGGTATGCATCGAAACGCAGACCAGCCGTAAGGATGATGCGGTCATTCCATAGTCTCTGTTCATCTTGGATGAAGATGGATGGTGTGACTTGTCCGAGACTGGTAGCATCCCATCTCTCATCGGGATCTGAACTGTCATCCGGCTGTCTGAGTGGAATGTCTTTTCCATTCATAAACTCTGGTGTTGTGATGTGCTGATACTCGAACACCAGACCGGCGATGAGTTCATTGGCTTCATAAATACGCCACTGTACCTGAGCCAGTGCATACAGTTTATGCATCATTGTATCATAATTGATTTTGTCCTTATAAGCTGTCAAGTCACTACTATTATCAAGAATATAGTCTAACATTTCATCGCCATCGCGATAATTTCTATAATGTTCATTCTGATAATGGTTCATTCGATAAGATAACAAAGCAAGGAAAGAGACATTATCCCCAAAGCTGTCTTCGTAGATTAAATCTGTAAAAAATTCACGGCGATTGAAATGATAGAAATAACGATCAACATCGATAGGATAAGTATGCGAATCAAGAATTTCAATATTTTCTCCAGAAACTAAGTTATTATCATTAAGTTTGATTGTACTGTAGTCACTGTTTGGAACGAATTCGTTGCCGTCAGCTCCGGCATAAATATCGGTAAAACCGAGGTTCCATTTAAAAGAACCGTAATTGAGTTTGAAGTTAAGGTTATACCAGTGCTTTGCGGAGTTTGCTTCGATACTGTCTGCACGCAAATCCGTAGCGCCTTGGCTTGCTGAAACGTTTGTACCTGCTTGAGCCATGGCGTAATTATTATAGACGTAATCGCCAATAAGCCCAGGGCCTTGGGTCGTATTACCGGCAATATGGCCGAGGATACCAAGTTTTCCGTCTTCACTGGTATAAGCAGCGATGGCGGATGCTTTGAATGTCATGTTGTTTTGGAAAGCGATCCGATATTCGCCATATTTGTTGATATCCTGGGGATCTTTAGTAAAGATGTTGACGACGCCCTGAAATGCGCCGGCACCATAAAGAGCCGAACCTGGTCCGAGGACGACTTCGATACGCTTGATGAGCTCAACCGGGTATGTTTCATCAAGCCAGATACCCGAATCGCGTACATCGTTCATCGGGACACCGTTTTGTAGCCAGAGAATACGCGAATTGTTGTCTTCGGTTCCTACAAGACCTCGGATCATGACGGACTGGAACTGTGATTTCGTCGTCAACGTCTGGACACCGGGGACATGGCGCAGGATTTCGGCAAGTGTTCTCCAGCCGTGAGCTGAAATTTCCTTATCGGTGATCACGTGAATCGTCGACGGTGCTTCGCTGATGAGCTGTCTTTTCTTAGCTGCGGAAAACACGACGTCGCCTGCATTGAGTTCCCAACTCGCTTCGTGTCGCCAGTCTTCGATAACTTTCTTTGAGCCATTTCGGGAATAAGAGTCCACCGGGTGATCGGGATCGAGTCCAGGCGGCACCAACTCGGGACCGATTTGCGCATAAGCAATCTGCGAAATGAGGAGAATACAGGTGGCTAACAGAGTAGAGCAGAAGTATGTTTGAAATCGCATATTAAACTCTTCTTTTGGGAAAACAGTTCAGGCGAATTAGTTGGTGGTGTCGGGGTAAAAGCAATCGTCGAGCATATCTAATGTTCTTGCAAGCACTTTTTGAGTAATAATACAGGAGGCATTAGACGAATCTACGATACTTGTTTCTTTATAGCGAACGTCCGAATCAGAATAAATCCTTTTGATGAGATTCAATTTGACTAGCTGCTGAGGATTTTCAGATTTCGTATTAGGTGAATAAGATAAGGGACAATAGGTATTACTGGAACCCTTAAAGAATTCAGTGACCATATTCCTTAGATTCATTGGCGAACCATCAGGATAAGTGTAATTTTTGTAAGGGAATTGTTTCTTTTCATTTCTATCAAAATCAAATTTATCTCCACCAGTACTCATGTAATCAGAAATGAGAACTTTAAGCATAGATTTTTCATTAGAGACGTTTTCATTGTACGTTAATACGGTTTCTGAATCAGAATAAAGTGTATCTCCATAGAGGGTAGCTTGAATTTCATCGCCATTTTTATGATAGGTACCTACTCGGCATTTGTTTTTGACATCCTTAAGTCCCATCACACAAACCTCTTTGCCGGCTTTAATGTCATCCAGAACAGTTTTACTCAAATAATATATACCAGTGTATTTCTGCTCCTTATTTACTTTAAGAATTTCAGTAACTGTTTTAGTAGAACCCGATTTGTACGAAAAATGGAATCCAGCAATGGCGGGGAAAGCACCTGTTGTTTCATTGTTAATTTGAAATTCAAGAACTTGAACTAGTTTGTTTCGACTCATCTTTGTAATAATAGGCTTGTTATTATAATCGACGGGCATGACTGTTAATAAAACGTTAGTCGAAACGAGTTTGAAATCCTCGGAGCCTCGGAATGTACCTGCGTTGAGCAAGACAGCATCGGGAATACCGCCAGCGCTTTTAAAAATAGGACATAACTCATCGTTTTCTTTCTCTTTACACTCTGCCACTGTGGTAACGTAATCCAGTATCGCATATGTGAAGAGATTTGAAATAAAAGTGCTAAAAGCGCGGATGATATCTTTTTCTTCTGACTCTATAATTCTATCGTCTTGAACACTGTCTTCAAAGAGCTGGCAGATGTTATGCGTAAAATATTGCTCATCTTTAACCCATTTCCAAGAAGTAATATTATAGGTGCAACTCCAGAATCTTTCAAGATAGCTAAAGCTCTGTTTTTTATAATAATTGTCCTTAAATAAGGCGTTTTCACAGTTTTCAAACAAAGGCCTTGATTCTTCACTCTGAGATTTTGTATGATAATCTTTATAACCATTATAATACTCTTTGCAATCATCGGGACTGGCATCCATAACTGATTGACAATAATCATCATATTTTATACAGTCATCAGAATTATCCGTTGGACATTTTTCATTGCCCACATCAAATTCTTTCGCAAACACCGGAACGAAATCCGCTGATGTCAGCTGTGCAAAGAAGCGATTGGTTATGCCTGGCAAAGAATCTTTTTCAGCTTTTTTGATTGTAAAACTAGCTTTAGCTGTTGCATTTCCCTGAGATGGCAGTTGAATAAACCAAAAGGAATCCTTTGGTTCTATACTTTGAGTATTGGCTATGTAAGAAAAATAATTTGCATTAGTATTGCTGTTATTTTCCATGCTGTTAAATATATTGAGATTCTGGATATCTTTGTTAATACCAGTATCATCCTTCACTGACATGTCAGCCAAATACTGTTGGAAAGTGGGCTTTTTATTTTCTTTTTCCTTATTTGATTTATACTCCTCATAACCATCAAGCATTTCTTTCGAAATTTCAGCCAGTACGGATGGCGTGTATGCTGAACCGTAAATCAGTAAAATGCCATTAAAAATCTCTTTCCGCATTTGCGTTCGTATTGCCTTTATGGCATCCGAAACAGCGGATTCATCACTGGTATTGACTTTGTTCTTTGATATATAATCATCTATGGACTGCTTTGAAATAAACAGGCGGCTACTGCATCGATTTGTTTCTTGAAAGCTGTCGTCATTCAGACCATATATATACTTGGCAAACGCCTGGATGTTATTATCTTCTGTGAAGTGGGAAATAAGAATGAATGAACGTATATTTTTATTATATGCATTTTCCAACTCGTTAATAATCGAACAATAATCTGTAATCCCTAAAGTGCCAAATGTACCACGTGAAATCGTATCGACTGACTCAGGATCTAATGCGGATATGACCGCTACGGGAAGTATGTTTTTGGAATCTTTCTTTGAAGGTATTTCAATTACTGAATATGAACCTACACTCTCAAGATTGTTCGGAATGTTATATAGATTTGAGATTACATAGCTAAATTCTGAATTGTTAATTGCATTTTGGAGATAGTCTAACCCATTGTCAAAATTGTGATTTCCAAATGTTTCGATGTCTAAATCTAATTTGTTCAGCATCAGCACGGTTGGCAAATCATCATAATAGCTAGAAAGCGGAAGCGAAACGCCAAAGTTGTCACCGCTTCCAATTCTTGCGGTTACTGTGTTTTTATTCGATTTTAATATATTAGTCCAAGCATTATTGATCGCTTCTGCTCCAGAATGCCAAACATTGCATTCAATGTTTGGGCTTTCATTTTTATATGTACAAGGGTAACTTAGATCGAGGCCTTTTATGCCAGGGTATGGATTAAATGTATATTCATTATTTTTGTTAATTAATACATCATCAAGACATATTTTATTTTCATTCTTAAATTTTCCATAAGTTTTGCAATCACCACCTTCCGTGTTTATCTCTATGTCGAAAGAAAGTTCTTCCGAACTCGGAATAATTCTGCCCGCAAGTTCGGAAAGAAAATAGAGGTCCAATTCATATTCATCATCTGTTGGATCTTCATAGGCATTTTCCCTTTCTACGGTTTCTGGCCCTTGGCATGCACAGAATAGTGCCGATAACAACGTTAATGTCATAAAAGTTTGGCGAGCGTGTAATGATGCTTTTCCATTAGACATATTCATGGCTCCGGCTGGAAAATGTGGCGGTATTGTTGCATTATATTCAAAAATAACAACAAAATCAGATGCTTAAAAAAATGGGGCGACTGAACGCCCCATTGAAATTAATATAAGCCAGATTATTGCTGAATCAGAGCGAGTAGTTGCTGAGCAATGGCTTCAATCTGAGCGTTCCGCTCTTCAGTGGCGTGTATGAGCGCTTCGAGTTGTTCCGTTTTTTCGCTGTCGGCCGCAATAAGGGCGTTGAGTTGCTCCGTTTTCTCGTTGTCGGCTGCAATGAACGCATCCATCTGGGCGTTTCTTTCGGCGTCACTCTGGGCAATTTGATCGTAATGGGCACTGATTTCGGCGGCTTCACTTCGAAGCTGTTCTGCTATGCTTTCTGCATTCTGGCATCTCGAAGTTAGCGCATCGCATTGGCTCTGAAGCATGGTAATACGGTTGTCGCGCGTCGTGATTTCAGACTTGAGAAGGTTGATTTCATTCTTGAGAACGGTGATTTCATCGTTCAGTCTCGACAGCTCAGCTTTTTGCGAAGAAGACTGGCTAACAGCAGTGAACGATGCCGAGGCTGAAAT
>JAZODZ010000345.1:0-1864 GCA_045597285.1 Myxococcota bacterium | reverse complement strand
TATAAAAAACGTGTAGAGACGTGCGGTCCGCACGTCTCTCGCCGCGTATCGCATCGCGATAGCGGCGATTCGCGGGGCGTATCGGCAACGCCGATAGCCCGCAGCCCCCAAAATCAGCCATCCCCGTCGTCATCGTCGTCGCGAGGGACGAATTCGAGAATGTCGCCGGGCTGGCATTCCAGGACCTTGCAGATCATGTTCAACGTCGAGAATCGAATCGCCTTCGCCTTTTGATTCTTTAATATCGACAGATTTGCCGCTGTGATGCCGATTTTTTCAGCCAGTTCGCCCGCGCCGATTTTGCGCTTCGCCATCATGACATCGAGATTTACGATGATCGCCATAATCTGCCCCTATACCGTCAAATCGAGTTCTTCTTTCATCGCGATAGCCTGCTCGAAAACGTTCATGACGACCCTCACGATGAGACCCACGAAGCTCGCCGCTGCCACAATGACGAGCAATACGCGGAGCCATACGATGCCAATGGCGCATATCGCAGCCGCCAATAACAGGCACCAGCTGCAACGCCGAAGGAGTTTGACATTTTCCGGGATAAAGACTTTGTTCGCCGAGACATTCGACAGAATGCGGTGGAGCGCATAGAGCACGTAATATGCCGGAAAACTGCACGAATACAGGCAGATGATGAAGCAAATGCTATCCGCGAATGACATCGTGTGACGCAGGAGCGCGGTGCCCTCGAGGCGCATTCCGAGCCACCATCCCGTGACATCCAGCACGATTAACAATACAGTGAAGAAATATACGAGACATCGGCTGATCAGAATGCTTTGCTTGGCCGTGACGATTTTTTTCATGATCGCTCCTGGACAGTATAGAACAGGCCGCCTTGTTGACGGCCTGCCTTTATCTGTCGATTTTGTACGAATCTGCAATTGTTTTTTATAACCATATAGTTCTAAAATAAGGAGCCTAGAAAAAGCAGAGCGGAACGAACGTGGCGACCGTGAACCAGATCCATTTGTCGAAATAGGATTTGTTTCTGGCAATGGCAACGATGGAGAGAATACATCCGCAAGTCAGAGCGAGTATGCCCCAGAAACTCAGGAGCCTGTGCGTCGTGAATCCAAAGCGGTCGATATAGAGTGTCAGTTTGCTCGCGGCGGTCATGGCGAGCAGGATGCTTTCCGACAAGAGAATTTGAGCCATCGTGCGAATGGTGCGGCTTTCACGCATGGGCACTTTGCTGAATATGGAACCCGCCAGAATCAGGCCGAAATTGATAGCCATCACGGTGCAGAGTTCGAAGAAACCGCTTCGCGCAAATTCAGCTGCCGTCAATGTTCCAGGAATTTCTCCCCAAAGTGCGCTGATTCGGCTCGATCCCTGAACGCCAAAAAATATAAGATATATTGCTATGAAAATTCCATATATAATTGTACTGCTTGCGGCGGGCAGAAAACGCATCGATTCCAGTGTGCTGCGGACTTTTTGACCTGAAAATGCGGGCAGTTTATTGATGACACAGCTCGACATGATGCTGAAAAAGTAGCTGCTGACGAATACGCCACATATCATTCGAGCCAATGTGTCCGAATCAAATTTGAAGCTTGAAATGATATTATGGGACAGGGCACCGAAAGTGGTGTCGGCCTTGCCGAGGAGGTATATGACAAGGGCGATGACGGGAATGACAAATATAATGGATAGAATAGTTATGCCGATACTGCGAAGATTTCCGGATGTATTGTTTTGCTCCTTGATGCCGTAAATGATGCGTTTGATACGGTTGGGAATACCACCGAACGGTGCCATGATCGCGCCGGTAATGCCGTCCAATATAAACAACGAACCCGTTTTGTTATCAATTAATTTACCTGTGCGGCATAATATCCAGTAA
>JAZODZ010000344.1:0-7227 GCA_045597285.1 Myxococcota bacterium | reverse complement strand
CGTTGCAATATCGGTATCAAATAGCCATCTTTCGGGTTGCCAAAACGCGGATCCATCATTTGCCCGTCTCCTTCTTGCGCTTTGCCGTGCGTGCGATTTTCTCATTCTTGGCCGCCGTATTTGCCTGTTGCTGTGCCGTGTTGCTTTCAACCGACAGGTGCAAACGGTGTTCGGCAAGCCGCTGAAGCTGTGTCTCGATGAGCGACTGAACGGACTTGTATTGCGCGGGCGTTGTCTGCGGAATGAGCGTCTGAATGGTATCGGGCAAGCCGTCGAGAAAACCGACAAACTCGCGCAGAAATCCGTCGAACGCGTTGAGCGCCGTGTCGATACGGCACAGCTCCCCGCGCTTGTTATCCAGCTCAAACTGCTCGCGCCTGACCTTGAGTTCAAGAGCCTCGCAGTTCGCCAGCTTCGTGCGGTAATCTATTTCTTCGATTGTCGGTTTTTTCGCCGCCATAGTCAGAAAAACTCATGCCAAAACCAAATACGGTACTCCGAATTTTTTAAGGCTCGGGCCCTCGCCGTCGTGCGCAACAGTCCCCCGGCCCCCGGTAGTACCTATTAAGCCCCACATTTTGCGCTGTGGTGCATTTTTCACTCCATGCCCGTATAAATCCCTTATCCACGAAAACGCGCCGTCTGTGCCTCAAATTGCGCATCGTCTTCACATTGCGTGTACTCAATCAGCGCAAGTATCTCGAACGAACTGAGTGCGGAAACTGTCGTCACGGGCACACGGTGTGTCGCATCGAACATCCCCACCAACGCGCCCAGATTCGCAGCCGGATACGTCGCCAGTTCTTCCCATGACACGTCATCGGCATAGTGGATGCGCCGCAATACAGATGCCAGCGCACGCGCCTGTTCCTGTGTGAACTTCCGATAGAGCGTCTGCTCACCATCCGACAGAATCCGCAGGAACATGAACAGATACCGGGACAGCACACGCGCCGTCTTGTCCCAGGTCGATTCCGAACGACGCCGGATGAGGTTGTAGCTCTTTTGCGGTATCTCGACCGTGATTTTACGTTTCTCAGCCATCATGCCCTCCGTAAGCAAACAAGCGGATCTCCGCTTGACCACCATACATAAAACCGATACAAATAAGCATGATTGCGCCGGGTAAAATCGGTGTTTGTCGCATTCACGGGGACGTGCCAGCGTCCCCTTTTGTCATTTTGCGTTGTCGAACGGCAAATCCTTTTGTTTGTCATCGCTCGGGATGTGCTTCAGGATTTCGTCATGCGCACGCTGAAGGTAATTGCGTTCCTTGTATCGAACTGCATACGTGACTTCCTCGCCATCGCCGCAGTCGCTCATCGTTGTGATGAAATCATCCGAATCATAGAAGCCATGCTTTTTGGCGATGTCCTTAACACGCCTGGTCATGCCTTCGTCGAGAATGGAATTGATGATGCCGTCCGCATTTAGGCATTGTTCGCCCGTTGCGTTCGTCACCCAGTCAAGCATCATGGCGTATTTGGCCAGCGCTTTGAGCTTGATGTGATTACCCGGCGTCATCCTGAAATTGCAATCAAAGGCCCCCTCGGGCCGTTCTGTGCTTTTGTCAATGATTTCAACCTGTGGTTCGTTGTCGGAATTTGTGCTGCACAATACCAAATCTGTCTTTTCTTTCATGGTTTGTCTCCTAATAGTCATAATCCAGACATTCATCGAGTTCGGTGTAGTATTCGCCATCGTAACCGATGCCGTCCATAATTTCGTGCCAGCAATCGACACATAACAGGCGCATTGTGATTCCATGACAATCGCGTGACCAACTTAGTTCAGAACGCATACAGTCACCGCCACAGTTGGCGCATTTGCATGGATAGTCATCATGATCGGGGATTTCATAAATGTTCTCGTTATATAACATGCTATCCCTCCAGTGCCAGGCGTTCGTAGCCGAGCGCGCATAGGTCGTTGTGCGCCATTTGTGCCTGTGCGCGGTCGTAGGCTTCTTCTGCATCATAATATGCAGTCTTATAGAGTTCATGCATCTTTTCTTCGATGGCCATACGAGCTTTGATGCCATCGAACCGCGCCTGCGCTTTGGCTCGGTCGGCATCCGTTTCGGCCAATTCGATTTCGTTTCGTGCCAAAATGAGATCCTGGTAGTGGCAATACGCAAATTCTTTATATTGCGCATCCAGCTCATGGTATTCCTTTGGAAGGAACGCCTCGATATTTGCTGATTTCTGACATGCCGCCTCAATTTCATACGCCGAAGGGATGAATGACGGGGATTTCTTGCACACGCGATCCACTGCGTCCAATACATCTTCGAGTGAATAGCCATACAGCACTCGGAAATAGCTTGCGATTGTCCGCACCTTGTCATCATCCGTATATTTCGGCGCACTTGGATGTGTGGCCCACAAGTACGCCATGACCTGCCGTGTTTGTGCGATGTTCATTTCAAACTCCTTAAATCTTCCCTGCGATAGTGCTTTTGATAGGCTCCCGCCTTTAGATTTAGAATACCGTCGCTTTTCAAGTCATACATCCATCTGGGAAGTCGGCTCTCTCTTAGCCAAAACCTATATTCGCCTTCTGTCTTTTCCAAGAGTTCCTTAATCTGCTCTATGGTTGTGAGAAGCGACATTGCGCATTCCAGTTTTGAAATATATTCGTTGAAATTGCTCATGGCTTGTCTCCAATTGATACCCCTTTCTGGGTTTGATACGATTTGATTCTATTGGCAAGTAATGCGGATGACTCTTTGTTAAACGTCATTGCCGTTTCTTCATCTGTCAACGCCTCAAGTATGCGGCAGGCGTATCCCATCGCCCATGCGAGAAGTTCAAATGGGCGATCCGCATACGCCTGTTCGAGCATAGATTCAGCAAGGTCTTCCGGAATCCTCATATAAGCCTCCTACCAGCTTGTTTTGCCGCCGTCAGTGTGGTAGCCCGTCGGCTGCGGTTGTTGTTGTGTCTGTTGCCCCGATGGCCCCTGCGGCTGGCTGTCTTGTCGGCGCCGTCGGCTGATGTCGCCCAGGATGCCGCGTTCGATCATCCATGGACGTGCGCTATACCCCTGCGGCCCCTTGCGCAGTACGCCGTGTTTGATCAGGATGTCCCACACGATTTGGGCTTGCGTTTGCTTTACATTGGTCAACCTGGCAAGGTCTTGTGCTGTTTGTATATATTCAGTTCCATTGGCGGTTTTGTAACACAAATCAATCAAACACAATGTGCGCCGATAACCATTGCTGTCGTGTGATTGAATTGGTGCTTGTAACGCACGCATTGCATCACATTCATACAAGTTTTCGCTGAATAGAAAATACATAGCACCGACCTTTTGTATATTTGTTTTGTGTGGGGGAAGCCTCCCCCTACGTCGCTATTTCGCTTGCGCTCAATACGCGCCTACCCCCTCTGCGTGCCCCAATGATTAGCGCGGCGTATCGCAGATAGCCGCGCCCGCAGTGCGTATGGCCGTCAGGCCATAGCACGCGCCCTAAAACGGAACTTCGTCAGGAAAACTAGGATAACCGCCACTGCCATAACCGCTAAAGCCGTTCGGGGCCTGTGACTGGCCGTAGCCTTGCGCCTGTTGCCGTTGCTGGTAGGTCTGCGATGGACGGCCATCCTGTACGAACGGGTTGTCATTCGGATAGCCGGTCGAGCTGGCCGGGATGAGACGGTCAATCGTGCAATCCTTGTACGTTTTGCCGTTGTATTCGCGGGATGTGACCGTCACGTCGATGGTTAGCCCTTTGGCGCGTTGCAGTGCGAGGATGATTTCTTCGGGGTCGTTTGGCGGGACGATGCCGAGCCGTGACAGGTCGCCTTTGAGGAAACTCAGGTTGTTTTCGTTGCGGATTGTCTGGAATTTGCGGAAGCGCATTCCTGCGCCGTTGCCCTCTTTGACGCGCAGAATGTAGATGTAGGTGGGGTCGGTCTGATTGCCCTTGTTGTCCTGTTCCGAGTATTTCACGTCCTCGATGACGACGCGATACTGGCCGTCTTCGGGCGTCTGAAATTCGCTGGTGTACATGACGGGGGCTTGCGCCCACTGGCCTCTGAAATTGCTCATCTTTGACATGGTGTTTTCTCCTTTTTGTTTACTTGGCCGCATTGGCCTTGGTGATTTCATCTTCTTCGTTCATATCGTTCGCCACGCGATATATTCGTTCAGCGGGCTTGTCGATTGACTTGATTTCCTCGCTATTTCCGACATACATGCGTTTGAATATATGGAAATTGAGCGGGAGCGGATCTTTGAGGCGCGCCGAGCGGTCGCCCGCTTCCCAGAGCGACGATGGCGCAACGCGCAGGAGCCGCTTTTCGACGCGCTCGCCGTCGGGCGTGTAGTTGACTTCGGATGTTGCGAAGCCGATCACATCGACGAGTGGCAGGATGATTTGGCGTGCCTTGTCGGGGATGGTCGGCAGGAATTTGCCGAGTTTGCCATTGATCGTTTCGACATCGGCCATTTGCGCGTGGCTCACGAAGACCATGCCCATGTTGAGTCGCACGATTTTGGCGATGAGGTCGCTGAATGCGGTGGTAGCCAAGTCTTTTCCTTTGCCGTAGGGGATGTCCACGAGGCTTTCGACTTTGCGACTCTTTCGCACGTATTCGGTGCAGAATGCCCAGAGTTGATCGACCGTATCGACGATGAGGGTTTTGTAAGGATGGCCGCCTTTGGCCAGCACGTCCACGAGTTCACAGGCTTCTGCCCAGTCGTTGACGCGCACGTTTTTTGTTTTGAGGTAGTTCAGGCCGGGTTCGGTGGCCATGAACAGCGCGTTCTCGAATCGGCTACAGAAGGTGCTTTTGCCGATTTTGGGTTGGCCGTAGATGACCATCGAGATGTGGTCGATGTCGAAGACGGGTTCTTGAATTTCGGTGGGTAGCTTAATCATTGGGATCTCCTGTGGTTTGAATGTATTGAAAACATTCTGTGAGTTGGTATCCAGCAAGCGACAGTAGCTGGATTTCTTCGGATTCATCTGGCATTCCTGCGCTTGTTAGCATTTGGATGGCTTCCACTATCTTTTCGGCAGCCAGCGATCTAACAGCGAGTGCCCTTTGGACATCTTCATCAAGTTCTTCAATTTTCAGTTTGTTCATGGACTATTCCAAGTATGGTGTAACCGCCCGCAGTCAGGATTTGGACAGCGACGTCGAGCGATGATTTGAGGATTGGCCAGTCATAGACCGTCTGGCCGTCGGTGAATTGGATGCGGATCACGTCATATCTGCGGGCTGGCATGGTCAGCCTCCAGTTCGATGTGTGCGGCCTCGGTGCGGTATTCCTCGGTGCATTGCGCGAGGTCGCCGTGTGCGCGGCACAGGGGCAGATAGGCGCATCCGTCGTATTTGGTGTAGCTGCCCGTGTTCGGGTAGATGGCCGCGCCCATCATATCTTTTGCCGTTGCCCACATATTCTGGATGGCTTCGCGCTTGCGTTCAGCGGTGAGCGGCACAGTCACGCGGCGGAAACACTCGGCAACGACTTCGTCGCGGCATCGCGCATAAAACGTGTCGTAGGTGTCGGGGTCTTGCTTTTTGGCGGTCGATTTGCCCGTCTTGGATTTGGCGGCCAGCGCGGCTTTTCGTGTCTCAAACTCCTCGTCCGTCTCCCCAACTTTCCACTTGATGCCGGGCTTTTCGATGATGTCGTAGATGACGCCTTCGATGGGCGTGCCCATGCGTTCAAGTGCCCAGCCATAGAGCGCAATCTGCGCGTCGATGTCGATGCGGTCGATGTAAACGTCGGTGATGCTGGAGGTCGTTTTGTGTTCCAGAATGTAGAATTTGCCGTCCTTTTTGACGACGCCGTCGGTCTTGCCACGAAAGGCGAACGTGCGCGAAATGCGGCCAGTCTTTGGGTTGACCAACGGCAGGGTGAACGCCTCTTCGACCGATACGACCTCGAAGTCATCATGCTCATAAAGCTCGCAGTAGCCTTCGAGCATAACGCGAACGCGAATCTGGTCATCGACGGTCAGGCCGAGTTCTGCGCCGCGTGACAAGGCGGCATCCAAGGCCCCGGCGGCCACATGGAACTTGAACCAGAATTCAAGCCCAGCATGAACCGCGCTGCCGAGGTCGAGCGAGCGAATGGGCTTCTTTGGGACGATCTGGCGGTTGTAACGATAATCCCACTTCTGGCGGCATTCCTGAAAACACTGCGCCATGCTGTGGGTAATGGTGCGAAGCTCTTTCATGACGCCTTCTCCACGGTGTTGTTCATGCCTTTGGACTGGGCTTCATCATCCGCCCACAAGTCCCATTCCGGCTCGTTGGCGTGCTTTTTGGCGATTGTTTCCGCCTCTTTCACTGATAAAAAATACACGTACTCGTTGTTTTGCATGGCAAAATCTCCTTGGCTGTGATAGGACACACCTATCGCGTTAAAAATTTATTGGGTATGGTGCGCATTATACAGCGCACCTGTACACATTTGCACCTCTAAGTTTTGTTAGAGGCGTTTTTCTGACTTATGCCGCCACGTGCAGGCTGATCCGATCGCCGTTCGGTGCGTGGACTTCTGCCCAGCTTGCGTTGAGCAGGTTGACGCACGTCCAAGCGTACTGCATGGCTTCGTCAGCGTCGGTAAATGTGGCCGTTTGTTTGAATGTGCCGTGTGCGCCTTTGATGGCTTGGATAACGATGTAAACAGTGCTGGCACTTGGTGCGGTGCGTTTCATGGCTGTGTTCCTAGTAGATTTGGTTTCAATTCGGGCGAGAGTTTCAAGCTCGCCAAAATGACAAATGGCATGTGGATGTTGAAACAGCGCCTACTAGAACGCCCCATCGGCTTTCAATGTATGGCCGATGGCACCCACATGCCGGATGCGTATGTATCACGTCATGCGCGATTTGGAAATCGTATTTTTCTAGTAGAGCGGGATGTTTCAAGTCCCTCGAAGGTCGGGTTTCAATCTGTTCCCTTCGTTGCCCTGCTTCATCGCTCCATAGACGTGTGAAGTCAACTTCATTCGCGAAAAAAATTCACGTGAGATTTTCGGGGTAGAGGAGGTGCGCGTAAGCGCGTTTTCTTCTCTCTTTCTTTACTATTTTATATTGATCTATTTATTTATAATGGGGAGCGTAAACTGTTGATATTGTTAGGGTTTTGAACGTCTCAGACGGCTCGCAGACGGCTCGCAGACGGCTCGCAGACGGCTCGCAGACGGCTCGCAGACGGCTCGCAGACGGCTCGCAGACGGCTCGCAGACGGCTCGCAGACGGCTCGCAGACG
>JAZODZ010000343.1:0-11048 GCA_045597285.1 Myxococcota bacterium | reverse complement strand
GTAATAAGAAGAGCCTTCGATAGATGTCGATAAATCGCCCTGAAAGAGTGCAATGTTTCAGCCTAATATATTAATATTTCAAATTCAATACAGGCTCTGAACAAATAATTCTTCACGAGAACGCGGGTATCTTGTCTGCTGCAATTTTTCTCATATTTCACCTTATAAGAACATTAAAATTTACCAACAAATCAACATATAACACCATTACAACATACTGCCTATTGCCTATTGCCTATTGCCTATTGCCTACTGTCTTCTCAACAAGACCATGTAATTCAGAAACTCTGTTTTGAGCTGAATACTTACCATCCCACGGCAGTTTTTTAACTCCAATGTTGATAATTATCAGTGGATTCAGTATAATTAGAATGGGTGTGTGTTTTTTCATCGAATCCGAATAATCTGTATAACAGACAGTTTTCACGAGGTATGAACATGGATAAGCGTTGGATAATCTGTGCGGCGATTGCTGCCGCAGCAGCATCTCTGACTGCATGCGGAGGCGAAAGCATTACGGCGGAGATCGGCGAAACCGCTTCTTTTTGCGAGTCTACGCAGTGTCCTGAAGGGACAGTTTGCAATGAAGAGCTCAAAATGTGCGTTTCGATTCCCAAGGGTGACGGCAAACCCGATCCCTGCGACGAGTGCACGGCAGAACAGGAATGCATAAATAACGTCTGCGTCGACAAAGAGCCCGAACCAGAAGTCGATCCATGTGACCAATGCACGGAAAACCAGAAATGCGTCGAGGGCACCTGTGTAGACAAAGACCCGGATCCGCCCATCCAGCTCTGCAGCGACACTGAAAAACCAAAGTGCAACGGAAATGCAGTCGTCACCTGTGTCGAGGGTAATTATGTCCCGAAGGATTGCGACGACAAAGAGTGCAAGAACGGCAAATGCGTTGACAAAGTAGACCCCAATAAATGCGATCCGCAAACATTTAAGAATCTCTGCGAGCAGAACAGCGTTGTTTCATGCGTCGAAGGGATGTTGCATTCGGAATTCTGTCCGGAAGGACAATACTGCGAGGGCGGTTCCTGCTTCGATACGGATTACTGCCCGGACAATCCCGAAAAGATGGCCCCGGGCGTATGCGGCTGTGCCATGCCCGACACAGACCTCGATGAAAACGGCACCGTCGATTGTCTTGAAATCGAAGACTTATGCCCGGACGATCCCGAAAAGACGAATCCCGGACAGTGCGGCTGTGGCATTCCCGAAACGACATGCGACGATGTGGTTCTTTGCACCGAAAACGAAAACAAAACCGTCCCTGGTGTCTGCGGATGTGACGCAGACGATATCGACAGCGACGGCGACGGCATCCTCGACTGCATCGACAAATGCCCCAACAATGCGTACAAATTCCTCGAAGATGAGTGCGACTGCGAACACGTTCAGGTTTCGATCGATGACACCAAGTATTGCGCTGTGCCGGTCGGAACTGCACAGGAATTTATCGACATCGTCAACGGTATCGCCGATGAGTCACTGGAAGTTACCGCCGATTCCGTTTATGCCCTCATGCGCGACATCAACCTCGCCAATGGGCTTGCCGACGACACGGAATGGAAACCCGTCACATTCAAGGGCAAGCTGACATCTGGCGGCAATACGGCCAAAACCATCGCCTATACCAATGCCGAGGGAGAACGAAATGCGCTGAAATGCGGCGATACCGCCGAAACATGCGGCCTGTTCGGAACGCTTTCCGGGGCAAGAATTCACAACATCAAACTCAATTTGGGCGTTTCCGGCCACAAGAAACTTGGTGGCCTCGCAGGTACAGCCGATACCAGTGCCAAGCTCACCAGTATCGACGCGATGACCGATATCACGGGTGCGGGCAACTTTGTCGGCGGTGTGATTGGCCAAGGTTCCAAGATTACGCTCAGCGCCATCACCCATCAGGGAAAAATCATCAATATCGGCGCGAATACCTCGGCAGATCCCATTTCCGACACGGGCGGCATTGCAGGCAGACTGACGGCATCCACTATTTCGAAGAGCCAGAATAAGGGGCGTGTCGTCTCAGAATCCGAGAATACCGACAGTCCGGCCAACTATCTCGGCGGAATCGTCGGTTACACCACCTCGGGCACCACGCTGTCGGATCTGACGAACGACAGCATCGTCTCATCCCAAACTTCGAATTATGTCGGCGGCATTTCCGGCTATACCGTGGTCAGCGCATCCGGCAACACGAATCTCATCAATAACGGCTATGTCAAGGGCTATCAGCGCATAGGCGGTCTTTTCGGACAGATTGACAATTCATCCGGTGCCGAAGGCATCACCCGCTCCGTCAACAATGGCACAGTCGCTGGCCTTTGGACGTACACCGGCGGCATTGGCGGCATCGCATCCACGCCGCTCAAATATTGCATCAACCACGGCACCGTAAGCGGTTCAACCTATGTCGGCGGCATCGCCGGCCAGCTTGGCAACAATACGGATCATATTTTTAATGACGGCACGGTATGGTCGGAAAATGCCCAGCAGGGCTGCAGCACCAATTTGGGCGGCATCGCAGGATACATCGTTGGCGGGTACAAGCATTCGTATCTGACCAATCTTGGCAAGGTCGTTGCGGACTGGGCCCCGCGCATGGCCGTCAACAGCTCCACAGGCGTACAGGCTGCAGATGACTGCCCCAACCAGCATTATGGCGGTATCACAGGCTGGGTTTATGGCGGTGGAACGACGATGGAATACATTTACAATGGCGGCGACCTCAGCACATCCTCGTCAGGGCTCAGAAGTTGCGGCGGTATCGCCGGATGGGCACATACTGTCGCCATCACCAATGCCAAAAATGTCGGCAATATCAAAGGTAACACCTGTGTCGGTGGTATTTTTGGCCGCTTTGGCTATCGTGGCACATCGGCATCCAAGAAAATTCCGTTCCTCGTGAAGAATGTCGAAAATACCGGCAATATTCTCGCATCAAGTTCTGCGGTCGGCGGCATCATTGGTAGCATTGATATCGATGATGAAAAGGCCGAGTTTACGATTGACACGGCCGTCAACAGCGGAAACATCAGCTCCACGAGTTCAACCCTTGGCGGAATTTTCGGCATTATCTATGTCAATGATCTCAACAATAATTATAAAAATTTATATAATACTGGCACGCTCAAGGGAGTCAGCAATATCGGTGGCATCGTGGGCCAGTTTGTAGGTGCCAACACAAGCGATCACTGGGATACGGAAAATCCAAGATTCTATTCTACAGGCCCCAGAACGATGACCAATTCATTCGATACATGCGTTTCTACGGGTAATATCACAGCCTCCGGCGGTTCTATTGGCGGCCTCTTCGGAACCGTCAGCGTTCCGGCTGTCGCCCCCTATGCAACGACATCAGGCAATACATACAAAACTGTTTATTGCAATAATAATAGCAGTATTTACCACCGCGAAATCGATATCAAGTACTACAACGTGTCTTCTATCTTTAACCTGCAAAATTCATATTTTTCGGGCAACCTGACCGAAACTGGCACAAGCACCTGGTTTGGCGGCCTTTTTGGCTATCTGGACACCCGCAGTTCAACGCCCACCTATACCAATACTATTCAAGTTTACGACAATGACTGCACCCGAACAAAGCAAAATACGACATCCTATACCGTGACCAGCCTGGCACAGACCAATGTCAAAAATTGCTATGTGCTTGGAACCATATCATCCGATCATGAACGCACGGCAATGCTGTTCGGCCGACTGTTGTCCCAGGATTCAGTCGCCAAAACAAACGAATACAAAACGAGCATACTAAATGGGAAGGATGCGATTTCAACGCTGTCAAATGTCTATTCTGCCGCTTCGGTTGCCAACAACGGTTCGGCAGTTTCGGGATACAATGACAATAAATCATTCCTGACCGTCAGCGATGTCTATACGTGGGCAGGCGGCAATCCGAAAAATCTCGTCTGGGGGGGCGCGACATCGCTGGACGGTTATACCTCGTTCAATTTCAATGATGCGGGAACCGCCGTCATCGGTTCCAATAAGCTGATCGATAAGCTCAACGCATCTGCCGGCGGCCTCACCGCATGGAAAGAGGGTTCCTACACGCTGCCCGACAACAAATCAGTCAAAGTCCCGACGTTTGACTCAAAACCACAGCTCGAAACGTGGGAACCGTGGGACGGTAAATTATAAATCCGTCGGCGTATCGCAGATAGCCGACGGTGCATTGCGTATCGGCCACAGGCCGATAGCAATGCATCCCAAAAATATATAAACACTCACATATAATGATTAACAAACCTGTAGGGGATAAGATATGAAAAAGCATCAATATATTGCCGTCCTTGCCGCACTTCTCGCCTGTTCATTTTCCGGATGCACCGAAGAATCATCCGTCACGCCGGAACCCGATACGCGGCCAGTCGTAGGTGTGGATGAGGCATGCGGCACCGAGGCGAGATGCGCCGATGGCCTGTTCTGCATAGACGGATTCTGCACGACGGCAGAGGATTTTGCCGAGCTCTATAACTCCAAATGCTCCAAAAACAGCGAATGCGGTGCGGGCATGCAATGCGTCAAGGGCACATGCCAGACCGTTACCGTCGATAAAAATAAGTGCTCCAAGAACGCCGATTGCGAAGAAGGAAAGATTTGCTACCTCGCCCGATGCACGCCGAAAGTATCGACCCTCCGCCATCCATGCAGCGGTGAATTCGTCTGCGCCGATGACCTCGTATGTTCGCCCGAACTACTCTGTCTTAAAGGCGCTGCCGCCGGCGAAGCCTGCGACGAAGATACGGTGTGCAGCTTTAGCCAATGCGTCGAAGGTGTCTGTACCGTCGGCGAAAGGGACAGGGACACGGACGGCGACGGCATTTCCGATTTCTACGATCGATGCGACAAGGATACGGATGGTGACAACACGCCGGATTGCAAGGATCTCGATGCCGATGGCGACACCATCCCCGACAAGATCGAAAATAACAATCAGACCGACATTTATGCCGAGCCCGTCGACTCCGATTACGACACCGTCTACGACTTCCTCGACACCGATTCCGACGACAACGGCATTCCGGATGAACGCGAAGGATGCCCATCGCCGGATGATTTCGACAATGACGGCTTCTGCTCATCGCCGGTAGATTTGGACGGCGACAACATCCCGGATTACATTGACTGGGACAACGACGATGACGGTGCGGATGATGTCATTGAGATTTCGGGTATTGAGATTTCCGGCGGTGTTTTTGGGAAAAAATGCGGCAACACCGACCTGTTGATATGCGACAACGACGGAAAATGGACAACGCTGGTGAAATGCGCGGGCGACACCCCGGTTTGCGATGCCAACAGCCATTCGTGTCTGGTAAGTGCTTGCACGCCGGATACGGCCAAATGCGACGGCAATGTTCTGACGATTTGCGACAGCGAGGGGATATGGGGAACGCCGACCACATGCACGGGCGACACGCCGATTTGCAGCGCCGACGACAAAGCGTGCAAGGCGGAAGCTGCATGCACGCCGGATACGGCCAAATGCGACGGCAATGTCCTGTCGATTTGCGACAGCGAAGGAAAATGGGGAACGCCGACGACATGCTCGGGCGACACACCGATTTGCGATGCCGACAACAAGTCGTGCGTGATTGATTCATGCACGCCGGATACAGCCAAATGCGACGGCAATGTCCTGTCGATTTGCGACAGCGAAGGCAAATGGGGAACGCCGAAGACATGCTCGGGCGACACACCGATTTGCGATGCCGACAACAAGTCGTGTGTGGAGGATCCATGCGAGCCGGATACGGCCAAATGCGACGACAACGTCCTGACGATTTGCACGAGCGAAGGCAAATGGGGAACGCCAAAGACTTGTACGGGCGACACGCCGAATTGCAATGCCAACACCAAAACATGCGACGCCTGTCTGGAAGGTGAGGCCAAATGCGACGGCAATGTTCTGACGGTATGCGGCAGTGATGGCAAATGGGGAACGCCGAAGACTTGTGACAGCATCTGGCCGATTTGCAATGCCGATTTGAAATCATGCGTGGCCTGCAATCCGGGAGCCGCGATATGTACCGGCGGCAGCGATTCCTGCGTGGCCGGCACGGCCGACAACCCGTGGGATTCGGACGGCGACACCATCCCCGATTACAATGATTTCGATTCGGATGGCGACACCATCAGCGATGAAATCGAGGGCATTACGACAGACACGGATGAAGACAAGATTATCGATCGCTATTCACTCGATTCGGACGGCGACACCATCCCCGATGCCATGGAAGCCTCTTCCAAAGGCCCACTTACCCACACGATCGATAATGTCACGACATACTGCTTCAGATCCCATGACTGTGACAACGACGGCGTGGCCGACAAAGACGAAATCCTTTGCCCCAACGGCAAATATGGCCTGAACAAATCCGACACCGACGAAGACGGCTACACCGATCTCGCCGAACGTGCCGCAGCCGAATACGTACTCAAAAATAACGGCGGAAAACTCCTCAACGGTGACACCATCACCAGTGTTTCAGACCTCGTGTGCAATCCGGAACTCACCGCGCAGGATGTCTTCGAATTCTACTTTGAACTCCCCTACCAGGGCCCCGAAAAAGACGATGATCTCCAGTTTGACCCCGCCATTTCCAAGCTCGACGTCGTCTTCAACATGGACACGACGCAAACCATGGGGGGTTATATCGCCCGCCTCAAGTCCAAGGTCAAGGACGCCATCATTCCGAATATCCGCAAGGCAGTCGATGACGTCGGCTTTGCCGTGACGAGATTCGACGATTTTCCGACGAACAAGTACGGCGCATGGACAAACGCAAAGGGTGGATCGTCGTTCGACGTAGCGTGCAATGACTTGCCGTTCGTGCTGTATCAATCCATGACGACGGACGCCAATGCGGTCTCCACAGCCGTCAATCAATATAAACTTCACGATGGCGAGGATGCTCCCGAATCGGGATATGAAGCGCTGTGGCAAATCGTCAAGGGCGACGATAAGAACGAAACGCAGGTTTCGTGGACGGCGGGCGGCTCAAAACCCGTCAATCTCGAATATTCAGACGGTGAGCTTAAACACTGCACGCCTCCCGCAGGCACATGGGGATGCGTCGGTTTCCGCCCCCACACGCTTCCGCTCGTCATTCATTTCACGGACGCCCTCTCGCATGACAACGACCGTTCCTACACGAATTATTCGAGCAATGCCTACGACTCGAAGTACGTCCACAATCCGCACTACTCCAAACAGGTTCTCGAGGCCTACAAAGAAAAAGGTGCCCGAATCATCACGCTCGACCGCGCCGCGATTCGTCTGCGCCAGCTGCGACACATGTCTATCGAAACCGACGCCATCGTTCCGGTCTGCGCATTCAGAAAGTCGGAAACCGAATGGCGATGCGGTGAAAACAAATGCTGCACGAACAACGAGCCCAGCAAGAGCACGACTGAGGAATGGTTCAATGAGGATTGGATAGGCTACACGCCTGAAATCGAAGACAGACCGGACAGCTGCGAGCTTTCGTATGCCATCACTAACGATGCGCAGCTCGAAGACACCCTTGTCGACGGCATCCGTGCCCTCGTCGCTTACGGAACCTACGAAGTTTCTACCGCTGTCCGCGGCGATCCCACTGAAACAGCCCTCGGGCCTGACGGGAATCCCCTCGATACCGCATGTTTCATCAAAAAGATCGTTGCCACAACGTATGTCGCGCCTCCCGAGGAACCCGAAAAATCGTGTACGCCTGTGGCAGTCCCCACAAAACTCGACGGTGCCGACTACAACAACGGTTTCACGAACTTTGCCCCGGGACGTTCGCGCACCGATCAGCAAGGCTCCCAGCTCCACTTCCAGGTCATCGCGCAGAACGACAACTGCATTGAACAGACGAATACAGCCCAGATTTTCAAGGCTTATATCGATGTCATCAACCCGACGACGGACATCGTGTTCGACACCCGCGAAGTTTCGATCATCGTTCCGCCAAAACTGGAAACCACCAATATCAATTAATTTGTTTTAATTATTGTACAGCGGCTATCGGCTGTCGCCGATACGCCGCTTTGCCTGCGCTATTTGCCGTTGGCCAATACGCGCAGGCGATGCTGGATGTTAAATCCCTACTAAAAAATGCAACTTCAGATAGTTATGATGAAAAAAATTATTTATATATTACTATTAGCGCTTGCGAATACGTTTTTCCTCAATGCCTGTGAGGAAACAGAATCTCCGAGTGTTCTGGCCGGCAAGGCCTGCGATCCCAATTCCTTTAAGGCGACATGTGCCGGCAATAATGTTCTTTACTGCGGAAAAGATAATACTACACTATTCAAAGAATGTGGTGATAAGACTTGCGCCGAATTTCTCACTGCGGACACGATATCCACTTGCGCCGAAGACGATGAAGCCTGTCAGGATGAGCTGACTAAAGCTGCTACCTGTGTGGACAATTCCAGACAATGCACAAAAGAAGGCGAAGTTCAGTCGCATTGCGAAAAAGCAATCATCGGGAATAGCTATACGCCCAAATATACATGTGAAAAGACGAAAGACGGCCAATTGTTTTTTCATCTCACAAACATCGAGCAATGCCATAGAGGCTGCAATAAAGATAACAGTGCATGCGCTCAGGTCGAATGTACCGAAATAGGCGAAACCGTTCAGCTTTGCACAATACAAGATGCAACCACAAGCTATGTCGAGTCCTATCTTTGCAAGTCGTGTCCGGCAGCAGGCGGTACAACAGTTATCAAACTGACTTCGACAGAAAAATGTGACGGCGGCTACGGCACATGCTCTGAATCAGGCGAATGCATTCCAACAGAGGCATGCGATACCCAAACATTCCAATCGCGTTGTGACGGCAATATTGCTCTGACTTGCGTGGGCAATAAGATCAAACATACTTACTGCTATTTATACAATTCTCCGCACGAGTGTACTATCATCGACGATATAGCACAATGCGTCGAAAACTAGTGTTCAATCGTAAAAGTAAAAGATACTCGCTTGAACCCCTACGAGGTTCGAATTAAGGCATGCGTTGTTCTCATAGTAAGCGCATAACCAGGGGCTTCAAATTGCCGAGTGTTCTTCAATTCTGTATTTGATTAAATCTCTGTTTAGGCGTATTCATAGTTCTGCAGCACGGGGCTGTGATATATCGATAGTTAGTGAAAACGGAGAGATTTATGAAGAAGATTATTTACCTGCCTTGTCTTCTCGCCATCTTCACATTTTGTGCCTGGAACGAATGCTTTGCCGAATCCGTTGGCGATGCGTGCAATCCAGAGAGTTTTGAAACATCTTGCAGCGGTGAGGATATCCTCTTCTGTGATGTCGACAGGACGATAAAAAAATTTGATTGCGGCTCGAAAGACAAATCGAAAACATGCGCCGTTACTTTGTCAAAAAGTTATGACAATATGTGCGACGATATCTTAGGTGAGTGTCCGATTGGTTTATTAAGCGCAATGGACAGCTGCAAAAGCAAATCTAAAAAATGTAAAAAAGAGGGCGAAACCATTACGCTCTGTGAAAAAGAGCTTTCGGGTACCACACATAATAGAGATTATAAATGTGAAAAGACAACAGACGGCAAACTTTTCTATAGCAGAATAAGCAACAAACTATGTTACGATGGATACGGTGTATGCTCAAGCGATGGCAAAAAATGTAAAGAACCTAAAGAATGCAATGACAAAGGCAGACATTGTGAAGGCAATATTTTGGTGACATGTAGCTTAAACCGCCAGAAGACATCCGACTGTAGTGCATACAATCCAGCCAGAACATGCGCAACGGTTGGAAAAACCGCTCAATGTATCGACAATAAAAATATATGTACAAAAGAAGGTGAAGAATCCGTTAAACAATGTCAAAACAATACAGAATTTGTCCATGTCTGCACCAAAGCCGATAACGGCAAGTTATATTTTGGATCAGTGGGACAGGGCAGGAAATGCCTTAACGGTTGCAACAGTGACAATACGGCTTGCGAGCGAGTTGAATGTTCAGAACTCAACAGCACCATTCAAAAATGCTACACCGGTGGCTCTGGCATGTTCACCCGCGTAAACAACTATAAATGCGTTGAAGAAGGGGACAAAAAAGTATATAAATACATATCTACGGAGAATTGCGACAATGGCCGTGGAACATGCTCCGAAGACGGCAAATGCCTCCCGGCGGCGACTTGCGATCCCAAAACGTTTAAAGCGCATTGTGACGGCAACATTGGCTATGAATGTTCAGGTAGAAAAATCGACAGCACCAGTTGCAACGCCTATAACACCTCCCGTTCGTGCATTGTTGCAAATAATAAAATACAATGCGTTGAAAATACGGATATTTGTACCAAGGAAGGTGAGGAAATTATAGAAAAGTGTAGTAATAATAGGGAAAACATAAGAGTATGCACAAAATCAGATAACGGCAAATTATATTATGTCAAAAGCAAAAGCAAATCCTGCAAGAATAGTTGTAATAAAGAAGGCACAGCTTGCGATAAAGCCGGATATTCCGAAAGCAAACCCACGCATCCACATCCGGATGGCCGTGTGCTGGATGTAGAAATGGACCTTCCTTTTGGAAATAACAACGAGATGACATCAGAGACTTGCAACCAGGCAGAATTTGACTCGGTCTGTGATGGTGACACAGCCGTAACTTGCTTGGGCAACAGAGTCAGGCGTTCCGACTGTAGTCAATTTCCAAGACCGCGATCTTGCAAAGTCCTAAATGACCAGGCCAAATGCGTGGCAGAATCAGATACTTGTACAAAGGAAGGCGAGGAAATCGTTAAAGGATGTAATTCTAGGATTAATAAAGAATATATAAAAGTATGTAAGAAAGCTGATGACGGGAATTTATATTATATACAAGATACCCCGAGAATCTGCCATGATGGCTGTAACGACGATGACAGTGCTTGCGCCGATGTCGCATGTTCCACGCTCAACAGTACGGTTCAAAAATGCCGCACTCAGGGACATCTCAGCTATGTGGACACATATCAATGTGTAGAAAAAGACGGCAAAAAAAT
>JAZODZ010000342.1:0-4440 GCA_045597285.1 Myxococcota bacterium | reverse complement strand
GCGGTCGCTTAAAATATCGTGCGTTTTTGTCGATTCGGGGAGTAATCATGGCGGCAGATGAAGATCCTGCCATCAGCGGCGAATTCTTCAGACGCGCCGGCACCATCCTCGGCTACATCAGCGCCCCGGAAAAAAGCGGTTTCCTGCTTTGCGAAGCCGCATAGGCGAACGCAACGGATTACAGCATCAAAACAGGAACAACGAGATGATTCATCGCAAGCGGATAACACTGAGATGACAGACTAATCACGGCCCCAACATTCCGGGGGGCAGAGCTAGCCCCAACATTTGGGTAAGTCCCCGGTCCCACCCGCCAGCCGCCGCCTTTTGCCCAATTCAGGCGAGACTTGGTACACTACCCCCTTTCCGCGCCTGGCGCGTAAAAAAAGGAGGGTTTGGGTGTACCTGGCGCATGCGACCCGCGGCGATCTGTATCCGCGTCCGGATACAGCGCACGCATTCCCTGACCTTGGGTGGGAGGCCGCACGGTATGTAAGGTCGAATGCAAACCGTTATGTGAAGCCGGAATGGTACATTTTTTCCTCCTCGTGACGAGTGAATACACACAAGATGATGACATCAAAAAAATTTTGTGACACTTGGAGGGCATTTTTTTTGAATTTTTTTGTAACGGTTCAGAGCTATGGATTGGACTAAACTCTGAAATTCAGAATTATCATCAGTAGACGAACTATTGCCTACTGCCTACTGCCTATTGCCTGGTTTCGATAGGATAACGTACCTAAAGTCATTAGGGGGTGAACTGCTTCGAAAAAAAAATAAAAAAAATTTAAAAAAATAGTTGCGAATCGGTGAAAAATTTGCATTCAAAAGTCAAAAATAAGGGTTGACACGCATGTAGGTCTTAAAGTAGGATATTTGGGCATTTTTCCCTGTACAAAATCTGTACAGGGGTTGACGAGTGGCAAGGACGCCTCTCGTAATTATGGAGTATGTGCGCATGAGAACCCCCGAACGTAATAGATTTTGTGAACAAAGGCAGATTTCCGGGACATGGGCACCACGCATAAATCGCGTTAAATAAAGAGTATTCGTAAATTTACTGACCTGTACTCGAGGAGAAAAAATGGCATCTGTGATTCAGTCGAACTTCAGAGCACGCCGTAGCTATGCAACGAGCAATTGCATCGTGGACGTACCTAACCTGATCGACATTCAGCGACAGTCGTACGAAGCATTTTTACAGGCGGATGTGCCGCCGTCGGAGCGCACCGAAACGGGCCTTCAGGGCGTATTTAAGAGCATATTTCCGATTCGTGATTTCAATGACACCAGCGAGCTTGATTTCGTCAGCTACACGCTCGAAAATTCAAAATATGATGTCGAAGAGTGTCACAACCATGGCGTGACGTATGAAGCGCCGGTAAAAGTCGATGTTCGTCTCACGCTTTTCGACAAAGACGAAAACGGAAACCGCAGCATCAACAGTATGCAGGAACAGCAGGTTTATTTTGGCGCGATTCCATTGATGACGCCGGAAGGTACATTCATCATCAATGGTACAGAACGCGTCATCGTCAGCCAGCTTCACAGAAGCCCTGGTGCCTTCTTTGATAAGGATGACGGTTCGAGTTCCGCTTCGGGCAAACTGGCTTTTTCGGCCCGTATCATCCCGTCCCGCGGTTCCTGGTTAGACTTTGAATTCGATTCGAAGGACATGGTTTGTGTCCGCATCGACCGCCGTCGTAAAATGTATGCGACGATTCTGCTTCGTGCTCTTGGTTATTCCACCGAAGAACTCCTCAAAATGTACTACGATATCGAAACGGTGCGTTTTGATGACGAAGGCAGAATCACGCGTGCGCTCAGAGACGAGTTCGTCATGAACCAGAAAGCGGATGCGGATATCTATAGTGCGGATGGTAGCACGATGATCGTGGCGCAAGGCCGCAAGATCAACAAGGGCGTGCTGAACAGGCTCAAAAAAGGTGGTGTCGAGTTCATTCCGATGAGCATTGACAGACTCTGCGACCGCGTTTCAGCAGAAGATTACTACAATGAAGACGGCGAAGTGTTGCTCGAAAGCAACCAGCAGATCACACCGGAAATCCTTGAACAGCTCGGTGCCGCCGGGATTCATGAAATCAACGTCCTCTATTTCGACGAAGACAATCTCCAGGTTGGTCGTCAGCTCAGCAAAACGCTCGCCGTCGACAAGTGCTCCAGCCCCGAAATGGCTCGCCTTGAAATCTATGCGCGTACGCGTCCCGGTGATCCTCCTACGCAGGAACAGGCCGATTCACTCTTCAACGGGCTCTTCTTCGATCCCGAAAAATACGATCTTTCCAAGGTCGGCCGCCTCAAACTCAATAACAAGTTCAAACTCAATGTCGAGACTTCCGTTCTCACGAACGAAGACATCATTGAGACCGTTCGTTACATGATCGAGCTCGCTCAGGGCAAGAAAGTGCCGGATGATATCGACCACCTCGGCAACCGTCGTGTCCGCGCCGTCGGCGAACTTCTCGAAAGCCAGTATCGCAACGGCCTCGTCCGTATGGAACGTGCCATTAAGGAAAAAATGTCGATCAATCAGACGGTTGGCGATATCCATCCGCACGATCTGATCAACTCGAAGCCCGTTGTTGCCGTTGTTCGCGAATATTTCGGTTCCAGCCAGCTATCGCAGTTCATGGATCAGACGAACCCGTTGAGCGAATTGACCCACAAACGTCGTTTGTCAGCTCTCGGCCCCGGCGGTCTGACACGAGAACGCGCAGGCTTCGAAGTCCGCGACGTTCACCCCACCCACTATGGTCGTATCTGCCCGATCGAAACGCCGGAAGGTCCGAACATCGGTCTGATTTCTTCTCTTTCGACGTATGCACGTGTCAATGAATATGGCTTTATCGAAACGCCGTATCGCCGCATTGAAGGGAAATATGCGGAAATCATCGACGAAAACGGAAGACATACAGGTCGCGAAAGATTCTTTGGTACGCGCCGCATTCTCGATGAAGTCGATTATCTGAGCGCATTGGACGAAGATCGCCATATCATCAGCCCGGCCAACGTGAACCTCATTAAGACCGATGAAGGCATTTTCCTGCCCGAAGGCAATATCGAATGCCATCAGGAAGGCGAGCTCGTCGTAGCCCCGACAGATGAAATCGCTTACATCGACGTCAGCCCGAACCAGATGGTTTCGGTCGCCGCCGCACTCGTTCCGTTCCTCGAAAACGACGACGCCAACCGTGCCCTCATGGGCGCAAACATGCAGCGCCAGGCCGTGCCCCTTCTTGTGTCCGAGGCACCGTGGGTCGGCACCGGTATGGAACGCATGGTGGCTCGTGACAGCGGTGTCGCCATTCATGCCAAACACGCCGGAACCGTTGAACGCGTTGACGCGACACGCGTCGTCGTCCGCGCTGACCGCGATGAAACCGGTCTCAACGTCAAACCCGACATTTATAATCTGTACAAATATCGCCGTTCGAACCAGGGTACCTGCTTCAACCAGATTCCGGCCGTCAATGTCGGCGATCATGTCGAAGTTGGCGATGTCATTGCCGACGGCCCCTCGACAGACTGTGGCGAACTCGCGCTCGGCAAAAACGTCGTCGTCGCCTTCGTTCCGTGGTGCGGTTACAACTACGAAGACGCCATTCTTCTGAGTGAAAGAATGGTTATCAAGGATGTCTACACCTCGATCCACATCGAGGAATTTGAAAGCATCGCAAGAGATACGAAGCTCGGGCGCGAAGAAATTACCCGCGATATCCCCAATGTCGGCGAAGAAGCCCTCAAGGATCTCGATGAATCCGGTATTATTCGCATCGGTGCCGAGATCAAGCCGGGCGACATCCTCGTCGGAAAGGTGACGCCGAAAGGCGAAACGCAGCTGACACCGGAAGAAAAACTGCTCCGCGCCATCTTCGGTGAAAAAGCAGGCGATGTCCGCGACAGTTCGCTTCGCGTTCCGCCCGGGTTGGTCGGTACCGTCATCGATGCCAAGGTCTTCAGCCGCAAGAAAGAAGATACTGATTCCCGTACCCGCGAGAATGACAATGCCGAAAGAGAACGCCTGACCAAGGCGATGGAAGTCCAGATCAAGATCATTCGCGATGGCGGCTATCAGCGCATCCGTGAATTCCTCGTTGGACAGACGACAAGCGCCAAGCTTATCAATGAAGACAAAGTTGAACTCGTCGGCAAAGGTGTTGAGCTCACCGATGAAATCCTGAACGAAATTCCTCGCCATTACTGGAAAGACATCCAGGTCAAGACGGCATCCGTGGCTGGCAATATCGCGAAGATTCTCAAACTCGTCGACGAACAGATCGAAGAGACAAACCTCTATTACGAAGACAAGTTTGCAAAACTCGAGCACGGCGACGAGCTTCCTCCTGGTGTCATCAAGATCGTCAAGATCAGCGTTGCCATCAAGCGCAAGATTCAGGTCGGTGACAAGATGGCCGG
>JAZODZ010000341.1:0-4928 GCA_045597285.1 Myxococcota bacterium | reverse complement strand
TACTGCTTTCAAGGATAAAGGCGTTTACTACGTTGATAAGACGGATATTATTTCCTATCTTATAGAAAGCGGTCATGAAATCTGTGTCTGTACCCGACCGCGTCGTTTCGGCAAAACACTGATGTTGCGTACATTACAGGCGTTTTTCGAATATCGGCTCGACGCCGATGGCAAGCCCGTTGATAATCGCCGTTACTTCGAAGGGCTCAAGGTGATGCAGGCTGGCGAGTATGTATTGAAGCATTTCGGGCAATACCCGGTGATCTCGCTATCGCTTAAGGATGTTTCGGGCGATACTTATGATTCAGTGTTGGCAGGGTTGAGAAAAGCGATTTATGACGCCTGTCAGGCTCATCTGTCACTGTTGCACGATCCGACTTTGTTTGATGACGAAAGGGAACAATTTAGACGATATATCGGAAAAAAGTCATCAGAAGATGAGCTCAAGAGTTTTCTTGGCGATATGTGCATATGGCTAAATCGCATCACAAACAAAAAGATAGTCATTTTGCTTGACGAATACGATGTTCCTTTGCAGCAGGCAGCCATCTACGATATTCATCATCCCAAATCAGAGTTATTTGAAAGGATGGTGAAGCTCATTGGAAGATTTATCTCAGCTGGATTCAAATCCAATAGTAACCTTGCATTTGGCATTATCGCAGGCTGTATGCGTGTCGCAAAAGAATCTATCTTTACTGGCATGAACAATCCTGGCGTGATAACCGTGGTGGATAGAATCCCAAATGAATTCTGGGGCTTTACGCCAAAAGAAGTCGAGGACATGCTTGCGTATTATGGTTTGTCCGACAAGATGGATATGCTTAAAAATTGGTATGATGGATATTATTACAGCAATCGCGAAGTATATAATCCGTGGAGCCTGCTCAATGCCATTCGTGGATTGGTCGAGGACTGTGGAGATGATGCCATCCAGGCTTATTGGTCTATGACGAGTAGTAACGATATTATCGACGATATGATCGATAACCACCCGGAATACCGGGAAGAACTGGCCAGACTTACGGATGGTGGTACCAAATGGGTAAAAGTGTATAAAGATTTATCCTACCGTGATTTAAATACTCGTCCCGATGCAATTTGGAGTTTTCTACTATTTACCGGTTATTTAAAATCACTCAAGGTACGGAAAAACGAAGATGGTTTATTAGAAGCCGAAGTTGCGATTCCAAACCGTGAAATACTCACCGTGATGAAATCGGCCATGCTCAATTGGTGGGAAAAAATATTTCTGCCAAGTTTTTCTGTTCAGGCACTTATAAAGGCTTTTTGGAATAAAGATATCGATGCAATTGAATCGGAATTTATCCATATATTAATGAATGGCATAAGCGCATTTGACTACAAAGAAGATTTCTATCACGGTATGGTAATGGGGCTGTTGAGTTCGGTATGTTTATCCCAGTCCAATGTCGAACACGGTGAAGGCAGGCCGGATATTGTCGCTATTATTGACAAAAAAGCTCTTGTTATTGAGCTCAAATGCGTTACCCCAAAGATGCTCAAAGACGCCAATGCCGAAGAAAACAGAAAAAAGATAGAATCCATGATGAACGCGAAACTTGATGAAGCCGAGCATCAAATCGACCTACAAAAATATTCAGACGGCGTCGCCATTCATTATCCAGCCGCGAAAGAGATATATTGTTTTGCCATCTGTTTTTGCCGAAAAATGTGTAAGGTTCGCATCATTGAATCATGATGTGATATGTGTGATTAAGCGAGCTGCAATCACTTGATATGTGTGTGATTAAGCGAGTGTAGGTACGTGTCGTAACACGAGCCAAAGCGAGCGCCGACATGCGTGCGGCGTATCGCAGATAGCCGCACGCAGGCACGTGTAGTGACACGTGCCTGGCCGGCCGTATGCCGCAGGCATAGGCCGTCCCATAAAGTGTCTCTATCCCAGCGCGACATCGAGCATCATCATGAGCGCGAAACCGACGGAGAATCCGAGCGTGACGAGGTTGGTGTGCTCGCCTGCTGATGCTTCGGGCAAGAGTTCCTCAACGACGACGTAAATCATGGCACCGGCGGCAAATGCGAGCATATAGGGCAGCCACGGCGTGAGCAAAGAAGTGAGCAGAATGGTGAGAATGGCGCCGATGGGCTCGACGCAGCCCGATAAAACGCCATAACCAAAGGCTTTGTGCTTACTCTTGAGTTCCTCTTTGAGCGGCAAAGAGATAATCGCGCCTTCGGGGAAATTCTGAATGGCGATGCCAATGGCGAGTGCGGCCGCGCCAGCCGTGGTGATTTGAGTTTCGCCCGATAAACAGGCGGCGATGGCGATGCCGACTGCCATGCCTTCGGGTAGGTTGTGAAGCGTCACGGCGAGGAACATCATTGTGCTCTTGCGCAATCGAGAGGTGACGCCTTCGGGTTTGTCGTCGTGAATGTGCAGATGCGGCAGAATTGAATCGGCGAGAAATAGAAAGCCAATGCCGAGAGAAAAGCCGACGAGCGCAGGCAAAAACGCCAGTTTGCCCATGTCGCGGCATTGTTCCATCGCAGGCATGAGCAGCGACCAGACCGACGCGGCAATCATCACGCCCGAGGCAAATCCGAGCATCGTTCGCTGTACTTTGTCGGGGATTTTGTCACGCAAAAGATAGACACACGCAGAGCCCAAAGCTGTGCCTAAAAAGGGAATGATGAGGCCGAGAAGTAGTATGGTCATTCAAGACTCTCCTGTGAATCGCCAGAAATGGCTCGTTTGATCATTGTACAAAACACATCCGGGTGTAATGTAAAGCATTCCGCATGATCCTGACCTTTATTGATGATGAACTCAGCATTTGGGAATATGCGCTGAATATATTCTATATCCCATTTGCGGGCCTTGGCCTCATCTTCACCATACCAATATTGAATCCTGCAATTCTGCTCAGGAACAGGGGCTGGCATCGTGTAATTATTGCATGAATAGAATCCGCGCCAGATTGTCTTGTATTTGGTCTGATTCATGACTTTTTGGATATATTCGAGGTCTTTATCTGTATATTTGTTTGGAACAAACACACTGCGAAGCGCTTTCAAGCTAAGATGTTTTCCTACTGCAAACATGAACCAGACGCGCATTGCAATGAGATAGGTCAATGGTTTGGGCAACTGATACGGCGTGATGCCGCCATCCATGATCGCATAATCTGTCTTGATTTTTTGTATGGCAAGCATCCGTGTGACAATGGCTCCGCCCATCGAACAGCCATACAGGCATTTGATCGAATTATAATTATGAGCAATCAGCCATGCGGAAATTTCATCTGCGATTTCTTCGACACTGGTAAAGATACTGTCGGAAACGTCAGGATCAAATCCAGGAATGGCAGGAATCACAAGGTGATATTCTTTTTCGAGGGTAGGAATGACATATTCGAATACATCCCACCATACGCCCATCGGATGAAGCATCACAATGACATCTGCACGTTCTTTTCCAAATTCATGAATGTTCATAGATGCATTGTCCTTTTTATAAAAAGTCAGACAATATCAGACGTCGATGTGAGTTAATTGCTTTTTTTCCAGCTTGACGGTTTTTGCCTTTTCCTCGGTATCATCCGATTCGTCGTAGGCGTCGTACGGGGCAACGGGATCGTGCGGTTTTTGCTTATGCCACGAAACACATACTTTATTGCGGTGTGCGAATGCAAAATCGAGGCTGTCTGTCCAACCCGTGTGACCTGTAATAATTTTAGGCGTGATCTTTCGGGCACGAAGTAGGTTTTCTAATTTCTCGAGCGACTGCTTGGCTATTTTATTGGATTCGGCGAGTACATTGATAAAACTGTAACCGCCATCGGCACCGAACCAAATCGTGTCACCGGTAAACAGATAGGCGTCATCAATGAGATAAACGATATGCCCCCACGTATGACCTGGCACAAGAATCGGTTCGATCCTGATATCGCCGATGTGAAATACTTCACGGTCTTTTAGCAGAATACGTTCATTGTCAGATTTGACCATGGGAAGTTTGTACAATCCGTAGATCACTTTTCGACGTTTTTCGCCTGTGAGATATTTGTTTTCGATTTCGCCGATATATACTTTTGCATGTTTGAACAGCTGGTCGCTGTCATTCTCAATTGCACCAACGTGATCGGTGTCCTGATGTGTGATTAGAATGTGCTGTATAGATTCGGGATTAAGGCCGATCCACCTCATTTTCTCACGAAGTCGTTCGTAATTGTAGCCTGCATCGATCATAATGGTTGTATCATTCTTTGTATAAAAGAAGATATTAGCTACAAATTCTCGGATGCATTTGACGCGATCGTCAATGATACCGGTATTGAGCGGTTTAAAAATTTCTTTGCCGCGATAAATGCGCGACATCATTTTTTCCTGATGCTTGGAATCCTGGCGTGACATGATGATGATCCTTTATCATGCAAAAGACTTTGTATTTAGAAAATGAAATATGGTTTACATGGGGCGTTGCGGGGCTTGCTCCGCATCGGAGGTAGGCGCGTATCGCGTAGTGGTGCCCCAATGTGGTCGCCCGAAACGATACCTTTTGGGGTAAAACGTTTGTGGGGATTATCCTTTATTAAAAAATCTCAGAAAACCTTTTCTGAGTTCATCCCAAGCGGGCATTTCCTTATATCCGTGTGTTTTTCTGAATTCGTCGAACTTTTGATCGATATATTTCATTTCGGCTGGTGCATAGCGGCAGTGACCCGCGATGAAAATTTCACCGAGGGATGTTTTGGCCATGATCCAGTAGAGGGTTGACATGAGTTTGCATTTCATGCCGGGCATATAGAAGACATTTTCTTTGGGCGGCATGATGGCGATGCCTGAATCTGCCAGAAATGAAAAGGCTTCGCGGCTGGCCTGAACAATCTTTTTTACATCTTTTCTTGTTATTATTTTGAGCTCGTAGTTCAGGCCGTAGCATA
>JAZODZ010000340.1:0-3736 GCA_045597285.1 Myxococcota bacterium | reverse complement strand
CTCCATTTTGCGCAATATTACAGCTTATCTGCCGTGATGGGAACGGCCAAATAGTTCCATCCGTCATACCCATCCAGCAATCGATAGTTGTTATTCTCACAGCTTCCGGGGAAAAACACAACCAAACGTCCTGTCACAAGGGGCGCAAACCGATCGACGACTTCACTTACCTTGAGCAGACCAAAGAGTGAACCCACGCCAAGCACAGAAACCACTCCGTGAGCCCTTTCCTCATGGGTTCGCAGGTAGTTCTCAAAGTCACTCACCAGATAATCCAGATACCTGGGCATGATCGTGGGAAGAAGCTGAGGCTTTTGAAAATAACTACGTGCGTATTTCTGCGACAATAACCATCTGCCAAACGAGTCCGTTAAGTCAAATAACGTCCATTCATGCCCAGTTTGTCGAGTCACAAGCGCAAACTCATCTATTCCAGCTCGCAAACGCCGCTCATCGCTTTCCTGATACACACAAAAAATGACGCGCTGTGCAGCTGCCGCATCCTCACGCCAGGGAACAGAGATATACTTCTGATAGGATTGAACCAATTGCTCAATTTTGTTGCTCATTTTCAACCTCCAGCCCATCTGTCCACAACGGAAACTGCACATCATAAACATCCCCGATGTGCTTAAAATGAATCCAACCATACCCGGAAGCAATCTGTGCGAGTTCAATGCGACGTTCCAACGAACAATCGAGAATCCTTGCATATTCCGATTCAAAAAGCATAATCCCCCTCAATCCCTGCAAATACCCGAGCAATAACGCATATGACACACTTCCTGGAGTTGCATTGGCTTGTGATCGGATTTTCTTCACCTTGCCGCGCAAATGACCAGATTTTGTCCAGCTCGCATTGATATTCTGTGCCGCTGATTTTAAAGTTGACTTGCTAAATCTGTCTGGGTTCTTTGTTTCAATATATTTTTCTAAAGATTCACGTGTAACTACTTCCCCAATTTGCTGATTAAGAATAAAAGACGACGTAGAACGAAACAAATCATCACGTGCATAAGCACACAGCAATGCCAATAATGGCTGTCCATCAATATCTCTTGCCCAAAGCCAACGCATCACACGAAAAATAAGGCACTGATAATCAAGAGAATAAAGCTCTGCAAGATGCTGATATGTGAGTTGACGCGTTCTATTGGAACGTTTGTTTAAACAATTCTTTTCTATAATATAACTTTGATATTCTTCTTTATTAGCACATTCTGAAACGGTATCAAACAATGTACAAAGATTATCAAACATGATTGTTCGCGAAACATGAACGCTGTTTCGTTTGCATGAAAAACCATATTTATACAAATTACTAACCATATCAAATATAATCTTTATGACTTCTATAATTATTTTTTACAAAAGCAATCAGTCTCCAAATGTGAAATTTCGTAAAGCGTTATCTTCTTCTGTTACCAATTACTTGAGACAAAACGGCTATTGCTCCTCCAACAACTATAGTTCCTAATGTTCCCACAATACCTTTAATAATTCCGCCTTTTGAACCGGCATCATGACCTTTTTTAAAACCTTCATTAAGGCCTTTACTATGTCCGGTGTGAAATCCTTTACCGTAACTTGAATTTCCTCTTGGCATTTTCTCTAACTCCTTATAGCTCTTGTTCTTAGTTATAATTCTAATAGCCCGCCGCCCGTGTATGTGCCCACGGCACATAGCGAGGCGGCCAAAGGCCGTATTTGCGGCGATTTATCGCCGCAAATAGGCCGCCAGGCGAGGCGTATCGGCGCGTTCGTTTGTAGGCACGTGTCGCGACACGTGCCTACACGAACCGCGCCGATAGACCGCCCACATTACGCCTTCACAATGCCAAATGTCATCTTCTCGCCTTCGATCTCGAACGCGATAGGCTGAGCATCATCGCTGCGTTTGATAGAGAGCGCAAGCAAACCTGCGGCCATCTGGTCACCCCAAGCGTTAAACATGGCAATCAACGTCGGCGAGTCGGACTGCCAGGTGAGGTGGATGCGGTCTTCAATTTCCAAACCGCTCTCTTTACGCGTGAGCTGGAATTTGCGCATGCAGTCGCGCATGAAGCCTTCGATGCGGAGTTCTTCGGTGATATGCGTGTCGAATGCAGTCCAGTAGCCGGCTTCCTCGGCAATGGCGAGGTTGGGGTTGGGCAGGGCCTGCATGATGAGCTCTTCGGGGGCGACGGAGACGGTGCCGGTCGAGATGGTCAGTTCGACAGGCTCGCCAGCGCGGGCTTTGGCGATGACGAGGTCGTGATTGGCAGTGAGAGCGGTAGCGACTTCCTTGATTTGCTTGCCGAATTTGGGGCCGGCGGCGCGGAAGTTGAGCTTGATCTCGTAATCGAGCGGCGACGGGGTGCCCGGGGCAAGGATTTCAACGGTTTTGACGTTGAGGTCGTCCTTGAGAATGTCTTGGAAGCGGTTGGCGGCTTTGAGGCCGATTTCGTCGGCGGGGCCGAGGATCATCTTGGACAGAGGCTGGCGGATTTTGAGTTTCTGGGCCTCGCGGGCAGAGAGCGCCAGTTTAGTGAACGCCTCAACGGCGGCCATTTCATCGCGCAGCTCAATGTCGATATAATCTTTGTTGGCTTCGGGATACTTCTCCAAATGTACGGATTCGAGTGCGTTGTCGAGTGCGCCACCGGCCAGGTTTTGATACATCGTTTCGGCGAGGAACGGGAGAATCGGCGCGACGAGCTTGGTGAGCGTGAGCAGGCATTCGAAGAGGGTTTCGAAAGCGGCGCGGGACTTGTCGGCGTCGTTTTCTTCAATCTTCCAATAACGTTTTCTATTATGTCGCACGTACCAATTCGATAGATTTTCTACAAATGCCTCGATGGCAAGTGCGGCACCGCGAACGTCGGTGTTTTCAAATGAATCGCGGCACTTTTGTATTAATAATTGTAGTTCGGTTAGAATCCACTGATCGAACAATGTTCTATTTTTAAACGGCGTGGGATTGTCGGGATAGACCCAGTTTTCGAGGCGTGCATAGTTTGCAAAGAACGCGTAGGTGTTCCACAATGTATTGATGAAACCGCCGCGGACTTCGCGGAGCGGGCCATAACCGAAATTCAGGTTGACTTCCGGATCCTGGCGAGCATAGAGCCAGCGCATCGTGTCTGCGCCGGCCTGTTCGGCGGCGTCGTCAAACCAGATCGCGTTGCCCGTCGATTTGTGCATCTGCTGGCCGTGTTCATCGCGAACGAGCGCGTGGCCCAACAACGTCTTGAACGGCTTCATGTCTTCCATCATCGTGCTCATGGCGAGCAGGCTGTAGAACCAGTTGCGGAACTGGCCGGGGAAACATTCGAGCACGAGGTCGGCCGGCATCCACTCTTTCCAATAATCGCGGTCGGAATTATATTTAACGGTGCTGTAAGGCACGATACCGGCATCGAGCCACGGGTTGCCGACGTCTTCGACGCGGTGCATTTTGCCGCCGCAGTGCGGGCATTTTAATACAACTTTGTCAATCCAAGGTTTATGCGGGGTGTGGCCTTCAAATTCGTCCCAGCCTTCAATGGCGCGGGATTTTAATTCTTCGCGGCCGCCGATGACTTCAAATTTATCACAGTCGTCGCAAACCCAGATCGGCAGCGCAAGGCCCCAGAAACGCTTCTTGGAAATCATCCAATCACGCATATTCGTGAGCCATTCGACCTCGCGGTCTTTACCGAACGCAGGAATCCAGTTTATATCTTTTGCGACTTTGATAATTCTGTCGCGCCAATTC
>JAZODZ010000339.1:0-2953 GCA_045597285.1 Myxococcota bacterium | reverse complement strand
GAACAACACTATGTCGAGGGCTTTATGAAACGCCATCCCGATGTAAAGACTGTGCGTTGCTATGGTTTGGCGTTTTGTAGAAGATGGGTAGAGATAGCGATGAAGGGGTAGTGTGGGCACGGACCAATTATTCCACTTCTTCAATTAGCACCACTTTATTTGGAGTACAGAGTGCGAGAATCGCCAGCCTATTTCGCTGTCGCTCAATACGGCGTGCTCGCCTTGGGGCGTGTCACGCCCCTACGGCTCGCTTGCGGCTGGCTATTTCGCTTCCGCGAAATACGACGTCTTGTCCAGTAATAATTTTGAATTGTTTACAATTTCAATCGCTTTGGCATAATCGGAATCATTCTTTACCGCATCCTGCGGGCGTCTAGAGGCCGTATGCGCCGCAGGTGCATAGGCCGACGCGCAGGGCGTATCGGCTTTGCCGATAGCCCGCGCCATATTCATCCCTCGCCATTCCTGTATTTCCTGTTATAATGCACTTCGCGCCTCGTGCGCGTATTCCTCGGAGTGACGGATATGACGGAAAAACGCAAATACCCCATCGCGGGAACTGACTATTTTACGCAGATCATGGACAGAAACGGCTATTATATCGACAAGACCGATGTGATTCCGTGGATTCTCGGACGGCAAAAAACCGTGACGCTCTTCACGCGTCCGCGCCGATTCGGCAAATCGACGATGATGTCGATGCTCAAGGCGTTTTTCGAGTATCGCCTCGACTGTGACGGAAAGCCCGTCGATAACCGCCATTATTTTGAAAACCTCATGGTGTCGCAGGACGCCGAGGCCATGGCGCAGCTCGGGGCCTTTCCCGTTATTTCGATTACGCTCAAGGACGTGATCCAGTCTAGCTTCGTGGATGCTCTTGGTGCGTTGGCCAGTAAAGTGCGTCTGATGGTCGAGATGTGTGATTGGGCATGGAAAAATTCGGGGTTTGTCCTCGATGAAAAGCGCCAGAAACTCATCGACAATATTGCTGGCCGAGAGGCTACGGAAGCGGAATTGGCGGATGCCATCGCGCTTTTGTCTGGAATCCTTCACGATGTCACTCAACGTAACGTGATTATTCTCATTGACGAATACGACGTACCGCTGCAGTCTGCTTATCTGCACGGATATTATGATGATATGCTCTCCTTTTTGAGAACGTTCATGTCGAGTGCACTCAAGACAAACTTGTATCTGGAGCGCGGCGTTTTGACGGGATGTCTGCGCGTGTCGAAAGAATCGAGCCTGTCGGGGCTCAACAACGTCGAAAGCCATACGATCATGACCGAGGGCAAGCGCGAGTTCTTCGGGTTCGAGCCGTCTGAAGTGCAGGAAATGCTACACTATTTCGACCTCGATGACCGTTACCCAATGCTTGAATATAATTACGACGGATATAATTTCTGCGGCCGTCATGCGCACAATCCGTGGAGCGTGATCATGTGTACGCGTGCGTTGCTCGAGGGGAATCAATACCCGTATTTATGTTATTGGGCGAACACGAGTGGCAATGATGTCGTCACCGATATGTTTCGCAAGAAGCCGGAATTCCGCGAGACTTGTCTCAAACTCATTGCAGGAGAACGTCTTCACGAAACCGTGAGCGAGTATTTGACCTGGAAGGATCTCTCCGAGCCGCGCAACGTGTGGAGTTTGCTCACGTTCAGCGGATATTTGAACGCATTGGAACCCGAGCCGATGCTCTACGACGCCTGGGACTGCGAACTCGCCATTCCCAATCGCGAGGTCATGCAGATCTTTGCGAGCGAGGTGGGGCGCTGGTTTATGGACGAGGCACCGGCGTTCGGGGCGCGAAAACTCGCACTCGCCTTTTGGGATGGCGACATTCCGGCAATACGCCACCAGCTCTCGCAGGCACTCGACACCATCAGCTGCTTCGACAGTGCAGAGGCATTCTATCACGGTCTGATGCTTGGGCTTTTGTGCGCCGGCAATCCCAATATCGAATCCAACATCGAGTATGGTTCCGGCCGTCTGGACCTAGCCGTTTGGCGCAAAGACCGCGCTTATATATTGGAATTAAAAAGTATATCTTTATCCGAACTCAAAAAACTTCATATCGATCGTGAATATAAAGAACTCGACACTGCCACGGATGAAGAAAAATCGCGCATCCGCGCACAGTTGCTCGCACTAAAAGATGTGGCTTTGCAACAGATCGACGAACAACACTATGTCGAGGGCTTTATGAAACGCCATCCCGATGTAAAGACTGTGCGTTGCTATGGTTTGGCGTTTTGTAGAAGATGGGTAGAGATAGTGATGAAGGGGTAGTGTGGGCACGGCCTATGCCTTGCGGCATACGGCTCGCTGTGGCTGGCTATTTCGCTTCCGCGAAATACGCCGTCTTGTCCAGTAATAATTTTGAATTGTTTACAATTTCAATCGCTTTGGCATAATCGGAATCATTCTTTACTGCAATAACCCACTCGGAACGGACTTCATTGTTCGGAATGTAACATTGCTTTGTAGTGCCATCATAAGCCAAATAACCAAGATGGATCAAATAAGTAAAAACAGCGTCTTTGGATTGAAAGTCATTCATATTATTTAAATACTCAATGATATCCACATCAATGTGTCCGCCGGCAATCATCGTTTTGACATCATCCTTGATGCCCTCAAAATTCATGGATATATATGTTTTTATGGAGTCGTATGATCCTGTTTTTGTCCAGTAATTGCCAATCTTTCCGCAGGATATTGCTTCCACCACGGAATTTGGGCTGTAAAGGTGAAATGTTTTTTTATGATAACCATCACTCATTGTGTACCCATCATACCAACGCCTGCATTCATCAAAATCCAGTTGATATTGTTCACATAAAGCATACGTTTCTTCTTCGGTAAATCCTACGTATTCTGTGAGCTGTTTCGATTCCGTCATGGTATATTCGCGGAATAAGTTGAGCTTCGATTGAATCCTGTCGCG
>JAZODZ010000338.1:0-3175 GCA_045597285.1 Myxococcota bacterium | reverse complement strand
CAGTTTTCTTATCAGTCAGCCTTCCATTCACCTTTTCGACATCATCCTTGAGGCGTTTCCACAGCTTGCCGATGGCGGTGCGTGGTTCGTCGGCATCCTCGGCGGTTTTGACGGGGATTGGTTTGGGCTTTGGCAATGCCTTGGTTATGATTTCTTCGTCTGACAGGTCATCTTTCTTTTTGCGTTCCTCGCGCCGTGCTTTGGCTGCGTCTATGTCGTCGGCGATCTGGTCTTTTTCGGCCCTGTCTGGTTTGGGAACGGATGAATCGAGTTTGGATGCGCGTTCCTGAAGCTGCAGAAGTGCGAGTTCCTTTTCTTTGAGGTCGATGTCGATGCGTTCAAGATTTTCGGCCTCGATGGCTGCGCGTGGCAGTGACATCTGGACATCTTTTGCATCGAGTCGGCGGTTCAAATCTTCCAGGCGGTTGATATCGTCGTTGATATCACTGAGGCGTTCCATCTGCCGGCGCACATCGACCTCGAGATCCCATGTCTGCTGTTTGACGGCTTCGGCCTGTTCCGCTCTGCGCTGCACCGACTGCGTGTCGTTGACGGCCTGATTCATCTGCTGTACGGTCAGGGACGGTGCCGGGGCATCTGGTGCGATGGAAGTTTCCGAATCGATGGCCGAAACATCTTCGTCGGTCAGACCGAGCTTTTCGAGTTCGTCGTCATCGAGTTCGATGTTCGAGTAGTCCCATTCGTCTTCGTCATCCCAGTCGATGACAGGTGTCGTGACGCTTCGGCAGTTCGGATGCATCGGCGGGAAGTTCTTTCCCACTTTTGCATCGGCCACGTCGAACACCTGACCATTCAGATCGGCGCAGACGTCGCAGGTGCGCGAATCGATGGCGGCCACGAATTTGTATTTCTTGATGCCTTTTGCCTGGTATTCGGCGAGCGCGGCCTGGTTCGAGAGATGATTGAACTCGGTGCGGGCGAGTCGAAGGGCATTGGAATGGCTCGCGTTCATGCGCGTTACCAGATCGCCTGCCAGATCGTATGCGCCTTTGTTGCGGGCAAATCCGTCCTCGATGACCTCACGCGCCTCTTTGATGAGTTTGGCCTTGTCATCCCAAATCTTGTCGGAAAAGTCGCCGTGTTGCCAATTCTCTTCGGCTGCGCGTCTGACCTGTTCGGGATGACCGACGCCGAGCTTTGCATCGACGTCGCCCAGCATTCCCAAATCGGCGGAGTTCATCCATAGCGCCGTATTGATGACGTTTTGCGTTCGCGTCGCCATCTGCTGTTGCTGTGTGGCGCCCAGCTTGACGATTTCCGCAGTCACGTTGGCTTCGAGCACCTCTTTTCGCGTGAGTTCGCGCACCTTCGACAGCTTTTTGAACTCGGTATCGTAGGCTTGCAGTTTGCGGTTGTCCGGATCTTTTTGAATCATGTCCCGGATGACCTTGCGCTTGCGCTCGAGTTCCTTTTGGAAGTTCTGGAGCTCGCTTCGCGACAGCTTTTGCCTTGCATCGGCCTCGGAAATGCCCGCTGATATGGCGAAATCGCGATAGAATTTGTCGATTTCGGAACGAACGGCATTGTTGGCATTCCGATAGGCGCGGTCTGAATCCTTTCGGATGTCATCGACCTGCCTGTCGACAGCGAGCACGCGGGACTGCGCACGGTTTTCCCAGTATCGTTCCTGCTTTTTCTGGCGGGCTTTGATGAGTGCGGCACGCTGGTCTGGGGTGTATTTCGATTTGCGTGCCATAGGTTATGACTCCGGGGAAGCTGGAGCCGTGGGCGTTGCGGGCGCGGCGTCTGAGCGGCCCGCAGAGAGGGTAGGCGCGTATTGAGGCGCAGCCGAAATAGCGCCGGAGGGGGACACGTCCCCCGCCAAATCCGCACTTCTTCCATCATCGCCGCCAAATTCCTCATCGATGCGCTCGATTTCGTCATCGACCGACTTCACCCACGGATGATTTGCAAGCACGGTGCGTTGCGAGAGCAGGTCTTTTGACTGCAAGCATTCCTGAATGGTTTCGGCCTCGTTGACCGAAACATCGGTGTTGAAGACGAAGTTTGCCGTCAGGCCGTCGAAGTTGCCGATGTGCCGCGCCGCCGCATCGATGTTGATGAAATAGAGCAGGCTTTCGAGCGATGCCGCAAACTCGTTTCCGATGGCCGCGCAGTTCATGTCGAGATCGGAATAACGCAGACGAATGGCCACGCCGGAAGTGTTGCCCTGCGCCGCATCCTGCGCATCGACGCCGCACGCCGCGTCGTAGATGTCCTTGCGAAGCCGCGCCAAATGCGCCTCGCTCGCATTCGTGTCGAGCGTGACCTGTTTGATCTCGATGTCGCCGCCCTCGCCGACAAACGCCACGCCCAGCGTGTGCAGATTGTGGATAAACTTCGTCGTTCCGCGCTTGTCGGATTCCTCGGCGGTATCGCTCGTTGCCTGTCCCTCGTAACCACGCACGACCTTGAGCGAGTCGGGCGCGTCGTGGATGGCATTGGACATGTCGGAAGAGGTGTTGTCGTAATCGTCGATGGCGGGCTTGACGTATTTGAGCAACGGAATTTCGCGGGCGTTGTATTTAAACGGCACGAACGGCACGCGGCCCCAGTCGGCGTCGATGCGCTGACCGTTTTCTTCGAGCTGGATGTGCGCGTGCTGGCTTTCGGCATGAAGCTGTCCGCCGTCGAACGTGTAGGCCGTCATCGAGTGATCGTCGTACACTTCGACGTGCTCGGTCTTATCCTCGGGATCGTCCTTGTACACGCGGATGATGCCGCGCAGTTCGAGGTGGTCGCCGTCCTTCCAGATCGGGATGATTTCGCGGCTCGGAATCGTCTTAAAAGCGAGGTTTCCGGCTTCGTCGTAATAGACCTGAAGCCATGCGATGGCGCAGAGAATTGCCTCGGTACACAGGCACCGCAGGCGTCGCATGAACGCCCTGTCGAAGACAGAGTTCAGGTGTTCGGCGTACTTTTCGTCGTCGCAGTCAATCGACAGCTCTTTGGCCAAAAGATAGTTCACCTTTTGATCCACGAGCTTCGCAAAAAAGGGATGTGCAATTTTCGAGTTGGATAGCCGCTTCGGCTCGATTTCCTCATTGTTGTTGCCGATGAAGAAACGGCGCCGTTTCATGATGTCGCTGTCGTTTTCGTAGTAGCGTGCAGCCACGTCCATGAACTGCTTTCGCGGGTCTTTCTTGTCCTTCCT
>JAZODZ010000337.1:0-7966 GCA_045597285.1 Myxococcota bacterium | reverse complement strand
CGACATATCAAACTGCCGTCCCTCATATTCACCGGGATGAGCAAGGTCTCGCCATTTTTCGCCGATACCGCGCCCTTGCGCAGAATGCGGTTCGGAATATCGATATAATTATGAATCGTCGTAAATGCATCCGCCACAGTCAGATTCATTTCACGAATAATGACATCGGCCATCGCCTCGCGATTCTTTACCGCATAAAACTGCACGATCTCCATGTCATGCAGATAATCCTCAAAATCCTCCCCCTGCAGGTAGGCCAGATCCTTCGGAATTTCCGAAACCACTCGCTTTCTCATCTTTTCTATCGTCTTCTGTATCTTTTTTCGTTCACCATTCGCTTTCATGCGATCAATCATTTCCCGCAAATCGCGAATTGATACACCGTTCAAAGCCTGCCACGCCTGTTCCTGATACGCATTGGCGACCTGCAGCCCGAGATATCGGCTGCCGGAATGTATGACCAGCCAGAGTTTGTTGTTTTCATCGCGGTCCACTTCGATAAAATGATTTCCCCCGCCTAGCGTACCAACCGAACGCTGAGCACGTCTATCATTCACGATGCGCAAACAGCGCAGTTCATTCAAAGGAATCTCTTTGACATACGGGTGATTCGCCGAACGCACTTCTCGTCCGTACGGAATACAGGCACGTATCGTGTCATCGAGTTTTGCATAATCTATCGACGTCTCTTCGAGCTGGAGCGCATACATCCCGCAACCAATATCGACGCCGACCAGATTCGGTACAATCTTGTCGGTTATCGTCATCGTCGTCCCAATCGTACACCCCGCTCCCGCATGAATATCAGGCATCATGCGAATTCTCGCCCCTTCCGTAAACGGTTGGTCGCACAACAGCTGCACCTGTTCGAGGCTCTTTTCATCGACAACGTCGGTATAAATTTTCGCCTGACCAAATTTTCCCTGAATCTCTTTCATCGTCATCTCCTAATTGTAAGACCGGCACAATCGCCGCTGATGTAAACATGGCAGATTGCACGATGGCGATCATTTCATTTTGGTGACAATTCGCATACACCGGGGCTGAAATTACCACCAATGGAATGTTCGAGAATACGAAAGCATTCAATCACCCGCTTGAATAGTGGGATGTCTCAAACGTCACCGATATGAGTAAAATGTTTTGGGAGGCGAAAGCATTCAATCACCCGCTTGAGAATTGGGATGGCGCTACGTAGCGGCGAGTGAGATCTGGTCTGAATTGTTACCTTACCGGATTTTATTTCTTGAATTAATTACACTCCCTATAATATATCGTGTTTGATTCTGCACCAACGTTTGGGGAGTCATGATGAATTTTAAAACAAACTTTCTACTGTCTATAATAAGTTCCGCTGTCCTTTGTATAAATGCGTGTTCGGAGGATGGCAGCCTCGTCATTAATCCAGGCAATCAGGAACCGGACACGCAACGCCCACAGGATCCGCCCACACCACAGGATCCAGACGATCCTCAGCCACCGACGGAACCATGCAAAGATGAATGCACTGAAGGCGCAAAACGCTGTCTGAACAATGCCGTCTGGATATGTGAGAAAAGCGAATCCGAATGTACGACCTGGCAATCTGTTAAAGAATGCGGAACGGGTACGCAATGCAATTCTTCAAGTTATGTCTGCGAAGCCGATTGCAGTATCCAATGCAATTCTTCCGAACTGCTCAGATGCAACGGCAACATACTTCAGGAATGCGTAACCGATGAAAACGGATGTGGTTCGTGGGAGTTTTTTGAAGCGTGTGATGACACGTGTGATTCACTATCACATAGCTGTATCCAGAATAAAATATGCTCAAGCGAATGCAAGCCAGGTGAAAAAAAATGCGGAAGCAACGGCATTGTGACATGTATTGATAGCGATGGAGAAGGATGCGGTCAATGGGGGGAAGAAAATGCTTGTGGAGAGAATGAGGAATGCAAGGCCGATCCGGTCGAATGTATAAAAGCATGTACGAGTCAGTGCAAGGCAGGAGAGACGGAGACTCACGCGACGAGTTACAGAGTTTGCACGGATTCGGACGGACATGGCTGCATGAAATGGGTCACGGAAGCGCAGTGCAAACAAGGCGAGTTGTTTGATACGTCGACCAAAAAGTGCAAACCTGTTTGCGGCACTCAATGCGAAAAATTTTCAATCGTTTTTTTGCCTGATACGCAGGAATATGTGCGTCCCAGTGGCAATGGCGCGATTTTGAATGAACAGCTCAAATGGATTCATGACAATTATAAAGATGAGAATATCAAAGCCGTGATGCATCTCGGGGACATGACCGATACGAACGATGCATCCGCCTGGCAGATGAATGACAAAGCATACGCAAAATATATTGATCCGCTGGATCTGGCTTATCTACCGGGCACAGGCAACCATGACTATCTAAAATGCAAAGACAATTCTTCCGCTGTAGACAGTTGCAGCTATGCACGTGGCGGAACGCGGATTTCTTCATCTGGCAAGTTTAATAATAATCGTTTTAATAAACTGAAATGGTCTTATGCCAAATTCGGATCGTTCAAATATACGGGCAATTCCTATCTGACTATGAATGTATCAGGCATAGATTTTCTGCTCATATCATTGGAATTCGCACCGCGCAAGGACACAATTTGCTGGGCGGAGGAACTTATCAATGCCCATCCAAACCACAAAGTCATTATTTCGACACATGCCTATCTGAGCAGTTATGCAGATACGGAGGAACGTACCAGCTCTAAAAAATATACATCGGGTTATACAGCAGGTTCTTCACCGGACGGGTTGGCGACCGGGGCGAGTGGTTACGAATTATATAAAGAACTCGCCGCACGTCATAATAACATCATATTGGTGGCATCAGGGCATGTGAGTTCCAATACATTCAGATTAAACAAGGGCAATGCCGGCAACTGGTTTGGCGAGATGCTCGTCGATTATCAGGAAGAAAATCCAGCCAAAGGGGAATGTTCACACTCGCATGACAATGGCGGTTCCGGCGGCGGCTGGATGCGTATCCTGACATTTGATCCGAAAAATTATAAAATAGAAGCGCGTACCATATCGAGCAGGCCAAACTCATATTTCAAGGGCGGCGTAAAGAAGTTTTACTGCACTCCCAAACCGGGGTATCCGAACATCTATTATGCTGTTAATCCCAATGATACTCCCGCCAAACCATTATCTTCCGATGATATCGACAAGGCCAACACGACATATCATAAATTTACTGTCAATTATGATTTTGTCACGCCGGTGGATTATAAAGTTACCGATGGCAATGTCGGTTTTACGCATTATTTCATCAATGATGTCAGCAACGGCAACCAGGATAATCCGGCCGTCGCAATGAATCGCAAAACGCGCGATTTTGTGGCGGTTTGGGACGATGAGGCTTATGACAATGACAGTGATTCTGCGGTCGATACCGACGGCAAGGGCAATCACGACATCCGTGCCCGCGTGCTGTGCAACACGGGTTGCGGCAAAGTCAAGCAATTTACCGTGAATTCGACAAAGACCGGACACCAGCACCACCCCGATGTGGCAATGAACACGTCAGGCGATTTCGTTATTGTCTGGACGAGCAACCAGGATAACAGCGTTTATATGCGCAAATTCAACAGCAACGGAAAGGAAACGCTCAAGGAAACTAAGGTCAATACGTCTGGCAAGGCCGATATGGCAACCGTTGCGATGGCCGATGACGGATCCTACGTCGTCACATGGCAAAACGGCGATATCTATATGCGCGGCTTTGATGCAAGCGGTAAAGAATTGTTTTCGCAACGCAAAGTGTCGGCCTCCGAACTGCAAAGCGGCGGAAAACGTAACCTGCCTGATATCGGCATGGCCAATGACGGCTCCTTCGTCATCACATGGGAAGATGATGTCGATGGCAACGGCTATTACGAAATCCGGGCACGCGGCTTCCAAAAGAATGGCTCTGAAAGGATCAAGGAATTCACGGTGAATGTCATCAGCGACGATCAGCAGAGAGATCCTTCTATCGGTATGAACAGCAACGGCGATTTTACCATCGCCTGGGAAGACGACACGGATGGCAACGGCATTTTCCGCATACGAATGCGCGGATTTGACAAAAATGGAAAACAGACGATGTATAATTTCGTATCCGAGGCAGGTGAAGACTCTACCGATCCAAGTATCTGTGTATCAGACAACGGCCTGACATATTTCAGCTGGGCCGCCAAATCTTTTACAGACAGTAAAAATAATAAACGCACCCATGTTGCCGTTCAAAAGTCCTCTAAAAATGATGCAACCGAATCGCTCGTCAGCCCAATCTATGCCGGCACACAGAATCAACCGGCAATTGCCTGCGGAACAGATGCCCGTCATATCATTCTGTGGCACGACGATCTCGATGGCAACAATTATTATGAAATCATGGGAAAAGGATTTTAAAGCCCTGTTCAACCGACGAGAGGTAACGCCGCTATTTGCTTTGCAAATACGCGGGCGTTTTCGGTATAATGTACTCCATCGGATAGTCCGTATCGTAAGTTACGGTATATCCTCAATTCTCTCCTCGGGTTATTCATGGAGAATGGGGATGTACACACGAGATTCAGTAATCATGGTCACGGATAATGTTAAACACCTTGGCAGGATTCCAGGGATTCAGGTGGAGAATTGGATTGAAAGAAATAAGCTCAGTTTAACGAGTGTGGAGATAAGGGCAAAGACTGTTCGGTCGGTGTTAAATCGCTTCATTTAGAAATGTTCGTATAGAGCATGTTCTGCACGCTGAAAGCGTGCCAGAGCACAGCCCGGAGTGGAGCGCAAAGCGCGTAACCCCGGGTAAAGCGATTTCCCGAAATGCGCCCTAAGACACGGTGCGGATCGTTGGCATTAACAAATCATAAACGTAAACTAAAGAAATATGGCTAAAAAAATAAAAGAAGAAGCTCTGAATCTAGAAACGATACTGTTCAAGTGCAGGGATATATTAAGGCAAGCAAAGAATTCGGGGTCGTTTTTTGAAAAACGCGACATGATGCTAACCCTGGTGTTTCTGCGCTTTATGGGGGAGAAATATGAGGACGGTGTGGCGAGGTTGCGCCAGAAATTGCTTGAAGAAGAGCTTGACCCCGATAATGAAGAAATCATCAGGGCCTTTTTCGACGATGCCACTTTTGCAGATGGCACGTTTGCTTTGCCTGTAGAAGCCCGATGGAGCACCATTATCAACACCGCTCCGCCGAAACTTAATGTGGCGCTTGATACGGCTCTTCGCAGTATAGGCGAAATGAATCCGCAGCTAAAAGGCTGTTTCGTCGAAGGCACGTTCACTCAACGTAACCTCGGTGCCAACGACATGAAGAAGATTGTGGATGAAATCACCAAAATCAGTCACAAGGCTTTTGGTGAGGAAAAAGACCTCATTGGTCGTGTCTATGAATATTTTTTGAAGGAGTTCGCGGTCAACGCTACCAAAGAAGAAGGTGAGTTCTATACCCCACATGATGTTGTACAGCTTATTGCAACTCTCATTGAGCCCTTTGATGGTACACTCTACGATCCCTGCTGTGGTTCGGGCGGTATGTTCATACAGAGCACAGAACTCATAAAAGCCAAACAGGGAGACATTAGCCGCATCAATGTGTACGGCCAGGAAAAGGAAGCTGCCACCTATCGACTGGCGAAGATGAATCTAGCGCTTCGTGGCATCAGTCATAACCTGGGTGAAGAGAGTGATTCCACCTTCACCAACGACCTGCACAAAGGCTTGTATTTCGATTATATTATGGCCAATCCGCCATTCAATCTCAAAGGCTGGTACAACGATAACCTTGCGCATGACGCTCGTTGGAGCGACTATGAGACACCTCCCGAGAGCAATGCCAATTATGCCTGGATTCTGCACATGCTTTCACACTTGAAGCCGAAAACGGGTGTAGCGGGTTTTTTATTGGCTAATGGCGCGCTGGGCGATACCGATGCACTGGAAATACGCAAGAAGCTCATAGAGAACGACAAGGTGGAAGCCATCATTATTCTGCCAAGAGAGTTGTTCATCACAACGGATATCAGCGTCACATTCTGGATTCTGAACCAAAACAAGAAAGGCGGAAAGTATCATGGACGTATGTTGCGCAACCGTGAGCATGAAATCCTCTTTATGGATTTGCGCCAGTGGACGGAGAATCCCGTGAAGGGGGAGCAGAAAAAGAAGGTACAGCTCATTACGGAGCAGATTCAGCGCGTAGCTGATATCTATCATCAGTGGCAGAAGAAAGGCACGGAGGGGAAGAACTTTGCAGTGCCAGAACTCTATCGAAGTGTGGGGATTGAAGAAATCAGGCAGAACAATTGGACGTTGGTGCCCAGTAAGTACATCGAGTTCATCGACCACGATCTGGAGATAGACTATCCAAAAGAGATGACGCGCATTCAGCGGGAGATGCGCGAACTGATGCTGCGCGAGAAAGAATCACAGAAGATGCTGGAAGAGGCGTTTAAAGGGATTGGTTATGAAATCGAATAAAGAAAAGTATATGAACGAGAGCAAAAACGTAGAAAAGCCATCGTTTGTATATCGTGATGGAATGACAGCCGACAAAGAGTATGTAGAATGGCTGGCAGATGTTAAAGCACGTTTTCGCCAAAATCAGATAAAAGCATCTATTCGTGTGAATACGGCAATGCTTGAGTTCTATTGGAGCATTGGTAGGGATTTGGTGGCTTTACGAGCGGAAGAACGTTGGGGAGCTGGTGTGGTGAAACAGTTTGCGCTCGATATGCAGCAGGCTTTTCCAGATATTACGGGCTTTTCTCTTACCAATGTAAAATACATGAAGCGTTGGTATCTGTTTTACAATGAACGTGATGCAAAAAGTCAACGACTCGTTGACCAAATGAGCCACCAGGTTGATGACCTGTTACAGAAAGAGGAAATAGGTCAACGCCCCGTTGACCAATTAGGAATGCCGGAAATTTTTGGTCAGGTTCCATGGGGGCAGCATATTGATATTGTCTCGAACTGCAATTCCATTGATGAAGCTTTGTTCTACATCAGAAAGGTTGTAGAAAACGGATGGTCACGCCCAGTTCTGAATGCAAACATAGATGCCGACCTGTTTCAAAATCAAGGTTCTGCAATTACGAATTTCGATACGACCTTACCAATATCTCAAAGCGAATCGGCTAAGGAATTGTTGAAGAAAGAATACGATTTGAGTTTCATTACAGTAGCGGAGGTAAAGAAGGAAAAAGACTTGGAGAATGCTTTAGCCAATAATATCACAAGGTTTCTTCTTGAATTGGGACGTGGATTCTCTTACGTAGGACGGCAAATGGAATTGCAGATGCCTGGAGGACAGACGTTTTTCCCAGATTTGGTGTTCTATCATATTCCTCAGCACAGATATGTTGTTGTAGAACTGAAGGCTGTTAAGTTTATCCCTGAGTTTGCCGGCAAGCTCAATTTCTATGTTACGGCAGCTGATAAGTTGTTGCGTGGCGAGAGGGATAATCCTTCTGTAGGTCTGCTTATATGCAAATCTACAGACGAAACCATTGTAGAATGGTCTTTGCAAGATATTCAAAAGCCACTGGGCGTTGCTTCTTATCAGTTGCAAGAAGTTGTCGAACGCACTATTGCTGAATTGGAAAATATGGGAAAGCATGACGATGAAAAAATATAAACTGGGCGAACTGATAGAACTTTCAGAAGAACGAAATTCTAAAGGTCTTTACGGCATTGAGAGCGTGCGTGGCATTTCTAATGCAAAAGAAATTATGTCAACAAAAGCAGATGTTGATGAAAATGTTATAAGAAAGTTCTACATCGTAAATCCCAATCAGTTTATATATAACCCAAGAACCACCCGAATGGGGGATAAAGTGGGTTTGGCTTATAATAATACTGATAAACCATTATTGTTTAGTTTTAACAATATAGCTTTCAAAATAAAAAAATCTGCAAAAGAGCTAATACTTCCACAATATT
>JAZODZ010000336.1:0-2359 GCA_045597285.1 Myxococcota bacterium | reverse complement strand
AGTCGGTGAGCTAACTCGCAAGAGAGGCAACCGCCCACGGATCGGACAGCGACTGGGGTGAAGTCGTAACAAGGTATCCCTACGGGAACGTGGGGATGGATCACCTCCTTTAACGGATCATATAAGCATGACAAATGCTTTGGATTTCGTGGTCATGCGCACTTCAAAGCTTTCTCTCTCAGGGTTTCATTAGGAATTGGGTCAGAGCTGTTCAGCTGCTGGCCTTTTTTCGTTTTTGGCCTCACCCCCCTGCCCCCTCTCCAAAGGAGAGGGAGAGAACGATTTGCACGGCGTATCGGCAATGCCGATAGCCGTGCCCACGGTGGGCACGTGCCCGCCGTATGCGCATGTAGAGACGTGTCGTGACACGTCTCTCTGCGCATAGGCGGCGATTCGCGCGGCGTATCGGCGCAACCGATAGCCGTGCCCCAAAAACACTTATCCGATATCGATGCAATCGATGATGTCGCCTGCGCAGACCGCATTACCTCTCGATTTGGCGGCATTCCGGCCCGCCTTGCTGTGGCAGTTCACGGCCATGGAGGCGACTTCAAAGGCGTCGAACCATTTCGTCGTGGCACCGCACCGCGTCTGCGAGACAAGCCCGCACAGGATTCCGGCGAGCACGTCGCCTGCACCGGCTGTGGCAATGGCCGGATTCGGATGGGGGCAGATGGCGTAACGCATGACGTTCCCACGCTGCGACGCGATGACGGTAGCATGGGATTTCAGGATGGCCGTGACGCCATATTTTTCGACGATTTTTTGCGCGTGCCCGATCGGATCGTACAGAATTTCGGAAACCGAGGTGCCGCAAAGCCGGGCGGCTTCTGCGGGATGGGGCGTCACAAAAACCTCCTGTGACTTGAACCGCACGTTGAGTCCGGGCAATGCCCAAAGCGCGTCGGCATCGATCACCATACGCCCCCGGAAATTCAGGCATTTCAACAAAAACTCGCCAGCAAGCTCATCGCGCCCGAGGCCGGGGCCGACGAGAACGCAGTCCGCCTTCCCCAGAATTTCGTCGATTGCGTTCTGGTTCAGATGCCCGTTGTCGTTGCAAATCGGGCGCACCATCAACTCATCCGGCGCGAGGATGTCCGAACGCGTCCCGAGCGTGACGAGTCCGCACCCGGCGCGGAGCGCCGCTTTCCCGGCAAGGCACGACGCGCCTCGCATGATCTTCTGTCCGCCGATCACGGCCACGTGCCCGCAACGTCCCTTGTGCGCGTCAAATGCTCGCCGGAAATTCTGCCAGAATGCCGTCTGGCAATACTCATCGCTCAGAACCAGCGCCTGAATGCGATTGGACGGCCACGGTTTCAGACCGATATCGACGCACCACAGGTCGCCCGTGTGCGCAGGCCCTTCGCCCAGAAAGTGCCCCATTTTGGGCGAGCTGAATGTCACGGTGCTCGTCGCAGCCAAGGCGCGAGGCGGGTTTTCATCCTCACGCGTCGAGCGGTAGCCGGTAGCCGCGTCGATGCCCGACGGGATGTCGATGCTCACGACGGGGCACGACAGTTTGGCAATCATCTGGTAAACCATGCTCATCAACGGGTTGTGCGACGGCCGGTAACCCGTGCCGAAGATGCCGTCGATGACGAGCAGGCCACTTCGGTTCTCCCAAGCCAGAATCCGGGCGGCGTCAGAAGCCGTGTGCAGGACGATGCGCGGAAGCTGCTGGACGTGTTCAAACATCGATTTCGCATCTGCAGACTTGCTGATCGATTCGTCAAATACAAAAAGATGCACATCCAGACCGCACCGTTTCAAGTACCTTGCTGCGACAAAGCCATCGCCACCGTTGTTGCCGAGACCGCAAAACACAAGAATTTCGCGGATTCCCGGATACTGTTTCAACACGTGGCAGGCCACTTCACGACCGGCGATTTCCATCAGTTCGTGACCGCGCCCCGGCTGTCCTTCGATGTCCGCACGTTCCCATTCCGCCATATCCTTGGGAAATGTGCTGTAATTGCCGTCGATATGGTGTGGCGCGTGATATGAAAATGCCATTTTTTGCCGCCTTTTCGATATGGAGTTATGACTCGCCCTGTTCCATTGTTTGGGCGGTTTTATTTATCACAATGGGAGACCATGGATGGCCACAAAACAGAAACTGACGTTATATTTTCCACCGGAACTGCTCGAAGAGGCCCGCATTGAGGCCGAACGGCAGGAAAGAACCGTTTCGTGGATTCTGCAAAAAGCCTGGGAATTCGCCCGGCATGAAATACACAAGATGCCGTGTGCCGATTCATTCAGGCCGAATGAGGCAAAATCCGAGGTACATACGCGGACGATTGCCGGGTAATGGTTTTATGGGGGCACGGCTATCGGCTGCGCCGATACGCCG
>JAZODZ010000335.1:0-2980 GCA_045597285.1 Myxococcota bacterium | reverse complement strand
ATAGCGAGCCGTAGAGACGCGCGGTCCGCACGTCTCTAGGCGAGCGCGTGGCGTATCGGCGCAGCCGATAGCCGCGCCCCATAAATAATAATAATATAAAAAAAGCCCCGGAAATATCCGAGGCTAATTTTACATATCGATGATGTTATCTGTCATAAGTATGTTTGATGACGACATCGTGCGGCGTGCGGCCGGGTTTGAATTTGATGAAGCCCGGGGTAATCGCGCCGAGGACGGGGCAGACGTTCAGGCAGAGGTGGCAGCCAACGCATTTGTCGGTGATGATGGGTTTGCGCGTGCCTTTTTCGATTTCGATGGCCTGGTGACCGCCGTCATAGCAGCTGATGGCGCAACGCCCGCAACGGACGCACAGATCATCGTGAATTTCGGGAATGATCTGGAAGTCGCGGTCGAGATTTTCGCACGGAATGATGTTCGGAAGGGCTTTGCCGATGAAATCGCGCAGCGACGTGAAGCCGTGTTCGAGCATAAAGATTTCGAGGCCGTCTTTCATATCTTCGACGATGCGATAACCGTACTGCATGACAGCCGTCGTGACCTGGAGGTTTTCCGCGCCGAGAAGCAGGAATTCAACGGCATCCTGCCATGTTTCGATACCGCCGATACCGGAAATCGGCATCTTGACGAGTTCGGCATCTTGTTTGAGCTGGGCAATATAGCGAAGCGCAATCGGCTTGACGGCCGCGCCGGAATAGCCGGAAATCGAGGATTTGCCGTTGACGACGGGCATACCCGTGATGTTTTCGAGGTCGATGTTGCATATCGATTTAATCGTGTTGATGCATGAAATGGCATCTGCGCCGCCCTTCATCGCGCCGCGTGAAGGATCCTCGATGTGCGTGATATTCGGCGTCATCTTGGCAATGACGGGAAGGTGCGTGTTGGCTTTGACGACGCGGGTGTATTTTTCGACGAGGTCGGGATTCATGCCGACGTCGGAACCCATGGCGTGCGATGTCATCTGCGGGCAGCTGAAGTTGAGTTCGAGCATATCCGCACCGGCTTTCGTCATTTCGCGGGCCAGAAGCGCCCATTCCTCTTCGTTGGCACCCATAATGGAAACGCCCATGACCTTCGTGGGATAGTCATGTTTGAGGCGTTTGATGATTTCGGCGTTTTCCTGCCAGCAATGTTCCGAAATCTGTTCCATGTTCTTGAAGCCAACCCAGCCAATATCTTCTTTGCGGACGTTGTCGAATCGAGGCGAACATTCATTCATGCCGTTGATGCCGACAGTTTTGTAAAAGACGCCGCCCCATCCGAGGTCGAAGCATTTGGCGATCATTTCGTAGTTGTGGCAAACCGGCGAGGACGAGAGGAAAAACGGGTTTTCGCAATGGACGCCGAGGAAATCGATCGAGAGATCAACTTTTTTGGACATATTTAAAACTCCTTCAATAAGTAATTGTTTGAAACGTGAGACAGATTAGATCTGAAGGAATTTCGCGATATTGGCAGCGATTTCCTTACCGGACTTGACGGCTTCGACAACGGTAGCACCGCGAACGAGAGCGGCATCGCCACCGATAAAGACCTTGCCATCCGCCTTGACTTCCCTGTAGTCGTCGGAAATCTTCTGGCCGACGGCAAAAATGACGGTATCGGCATCGAGCATCATGGAAGACGTGCCTTCCATGGCGGCCAGTTTGACGGCCGTGACTTTGCCATCGCCGACGACTTCGACCGGTTTGAAGCCCGGAATGATGGTGCAGCCGAGGTCGACGACGTAGTCGACTTCTTTCTTGCATGCCGGCATGGTTTCCCATGTTTCGACAAATGAAACGGTGACGGATTTCGCGCCGCACTGACGGGCCGTCGAGGCGCAGTCCATCGCGACGTCGCCGCCGCCGATGATCACGACATTGCCGAGTTCGCCGATTTTGCCATTGTTGACGCGGGCATTCTTCAGGAACGGAAGCGCAGTGTCGACGCCTTTGAGGTCGCCGCCCTTCATGTTCGGAATCATCTTCGATGCGGCCTGGCCGACGCCGACATAAATCGCGTCGTATTCTGCCGAAAGCGCATCAATCTCGTCTTTGGAAACGCGTGTGTTCATGACAAACTTCACGCCGAGCCCTTCCACGGCCTTGATGTCCTGATCGATGATGTCATCGCTCAGACGGCTTGCCGCAATGCCATAACGAAGCATGCCGCCTGCCTTTTCATTCTCGTCCATAATCGTCACATCGACGCCGAGTTTGGCGAGTTCAGCCGCGACCGCGAGCGAAGAAGGACCGGCACCAATGCAGAGAACTTTTTTGCCACACGATTCACCGGCTTCGAGAACGCTGAATTTCATGTCCTTTTCGTTGCTCATCGCAAAGCCCTGCAGATCGCCGATTCTGATCGGTTTGTCGATGCCGCAACGCGAGCATGCTTTCTCGCACAGCCGTTCCTGCGGGCAAATCTCCGCACATGTCGCGCCGAGAATGTTATTCTCACGAATAATGCGGGCAGCGCCTTTAAAATTGCGGAAACGAATCGCACGGATGAATCGGCCGGGGTCGGTCCCTGCCGGGCAGTCATGCGAGCAGGGCGCATCGTCGCACAGCAAACAACGCGTTGCTTCTTCCATTGCCAGGCGGATGTTCAAACCTTTCTTTGCCAGTTCACCGTAAGGTAACTGTCGGACTTTTGTCATGATCCTTCTCCTAAATCACGAGAGTAAACGAATCGCCACCATCGATATGTGACGGAAAAATACCCCTCTTTCTATTACATTCCGCTGACTCTTAAAAGCGAAAAAAATGATTAAAATCCGCGTCGTTGTTTAGTTTGCGCACATCATCTTACATGTGAGTTTGCATGCTTCGATGAATTTGTAATTAATATTATTATTATAATAAATATAAAATTATTACAAATTATATATTATTTTTATATTTGTGGGCACGGCTATCGCGATGCGCCGTGCGCTCGCCTAGAGACGTGCGGACCGCGCGTCTCTACGGCTCGCTAT
>JAZODZ010000334.1:0-6419 GCA_045597285.1 Myxococcota bacterium | reverse complement strand
TCATAATATTCCACTTCCTTTTCCGTAGACTGGAGGGCAAAATTCTCAATGATTCCTATGTATTGACTCTCGGCCTCATCTGGCAAATTAGTCGGAATGGGGGCCGCCATGATTTCGTCTGCCACGCTTTGGAACATCGTCCCAAGGCGTATCAACGAAGTCATGCTCACTTCTGATGGATCATAGTTTTGAATAATCTCGCTATATTTAGCAGCAGCCATTGAAACCGCAGCCGCTTTTAAAGGCAGTTGCTGCTGAAGGTACACATCGACAGGCATACCTTCAGGGACGTCGTTCAAGTGAATCGACATGGCTTGCTGGAATGCGGCTTCATTGTTCTCAAAAGCCTGTTTGGCGGCAACCTGTGCTTCCGACCCGGTCAATTTTTCACCTTGTTTTTGATCAGGAACATCCGCTTTATTCTTTTGGCTGGACGCCTTGTTCGTGTTTTTGGCCAGCGCGACATTATGCTCATATCGGTTCAGTTCTTTTGCTGCGATTAATGTATTGTTCGCCGCATATCCATCCGCAATCACCGTGATCTGCAACTTCCTCATGTCGGTAACGGGCAACGTATAGGAACCATCCTCTGAAGATTTCGTCTCGATCAAAACTTTTCGATGGAGATCGATAAACTTGATCGTCGCGTTCGGAATTCCTTTATTTGACACCTTATCTTTCACGATGCCAAACACCGTGAGTCCCGGATTGACGGGGATCTCCCCGAGATCGACGGTTTCGCCGGGTGAGAGTACGATATCCTTCAGACTCTTACCGACGAATTCCTCTCCCTTCAATTCGATTCTTTGGACGCCTCCATAGGCCATATCGAGCGAGAAATATCCGTGTTCATCTGTTCTAAGCGTATTGAATAGATAATCAGCGGATCCGGAATCATCGATTTGATAATAAAATCTGAGTTCTGCATCCACGCCTTTGTTATCGGAAACAACGCGACCAGTCACCTTTGCCTCTGGCCACAAATCCAGATTGCCTAAATCCAATGACTTGCCGTTTATCTCTATCTTGCGCGAAACATTATTTTTGCCTTTGGTCACATAGCCAGGATGACTGGCTATCAATTCATAGTCCCCATCCTCAAGCTGTACATAAAACTTGCCATATTTGTCACATTCTATCGTATCAAACGACTCGCCATTTGCCATGACTTTAACACTTGCTGCCAAAGGCTCTTTTGTCAGACCGTCCCGGACTCTTCCCGATAGCTCCGGCCCCAAATCCACTACAATATCTTCATCCATCTTTTCAGTTTTCATCTTTTCAGCTATTTTATCGAGAGAAATCTCATAATTCAAAATTGTCAAAGTGGGAACTCCTATTAATATGAACATAATAATAGCAGCAATAATGATTAATCCCTTAAAACTGAGGTTACACACTTTCTCGCCATAATTCATTTTAGCCCCACGCATTTTCCAATAACAAGTCGTTACATCATCGCCTTCTTTTAGATTAGACTTTTTAATCAAATTTTTGATAAGCCATACAAAAAAGACAAATGTCAACACCACCAAAATAAAAGTAACACCTATAATTAAATAGAATGCAAGATCCCCGAACATTACTTACTCAACCTCCATTGATTCTCAAAACTCAACTAATCAGGCTCTGTCTGGCTTTTGGCTTCCCCCCTGCCCCTCTCTCCATTGGAGAGAGGGAGAAATAATTGGGGGAAATCGCTTTTACCCGGGGTTACCATTCTCTTAATTCATGCAGTCGCGCATCAGTTCCGAAAGAACTGGCTCGAATTTGACGCCGTACCAATGAGAGCTGTCGCCCTGAGTATTTTCAATACACCGAACGACATAATCGGCGGCGATTCTGGCGGCATCATAAGCCGGTTTGCCATTGAGCAATGCACCGACGAATGCGGATGCATAGACATCTCCCGTACCGTGACACCCTTTGGATATTTTTCTGTGCTCGTAATAACGGCTTTCGCCATTCTCATAAACGACGACACCGGTCTTGTCACTCTTATAGCCAACGCCAGTCAGAATGACAGTTTTTGCGCCATTTTCGGCGAGTCTGGAAACCAGATTATCGATATAATCCCTATCGTAATTCTCGCGATACTCGATACCCGTCAGGAAGCAGGCTTCGGTAATATTCGGCAAAATGATATCTGCCGAAAAAGCGAGTTTTCTCATGGCCTTGACATATTCCATATCAAAGGCGGGATATAGTTTTCCGTTATCCGCCATGGCCGGATCGACGATAACTGGAGCGCCATGTTTAATGACTGTTTTGATGATATCCAAGACATAGTCGATTTGCTTTGTACTGCCGAGATAGCCTGTATAAAGCGCATCGAATAATATATTTTCCTTCTGCCAATGGCTGACAATCGAAGGCATGTCATCGGTAAGATCACGGCATGTGAATCCAGTAAATCCTGCCGTATGGGTCGAGAGAACTGCGGATGGAAGGATAGCCGTTTCCATACCGCAAGCAGAGAGAATTGGCAGTGCCACGGTCAATGAACACTGTCCAACGCATGAAATGTCCTGAATCGTCAGGACTTTCTGATAAGACATAAATATTCCTCCTAAAACGAAATCCGGAAGACACATTTTCCGGTCGCCACTTTTTATTTCAATCCGCGATTGTTTTCAATCGTGAATGTCCCGGAGCAATCGTTACCGGTAAAGATTCACCACTCATGGCGTTTCTTGAGTAAGTAATCCTATCGAAAACAGGCAGGAGGAAGGAGTTGATCGTTCTATTCCCGAAGGTGATTCTGAATTACAGAGCCGTCACCCATTGTAGGCATCGAGACACGCGCACCACATATTTTCTTCATCGAATCGGATTTATGCGAATTCAGTTGAAATAGCCCAGCTTGTTGATTGAGAAATGACGCGCCTTCACCCCAAACGTATCCCAATGTAGCAATCCCATATTCAATATGCTAGTATCTGAACGCGTATGGCAAATGAAAAGCCCATTCGACCGGAGGTTTGCATGAAACGATTGAGTATTTTGGGGTTCTTGCTTGTCTTTGCGGGATGTTCTCACGAAGAAATCGTCGCAGTGAATACCTGCCCACCGGAAAATGCCCCTGCTGGAAGCATCGCATACGACCACGAACATGGCAACAATACGCCACTCCAGTCGAGCCAATGCCCCGAAGAACGCCCCGTCTGCTCGCCAAACGCCGACACTCCGACCGTCTATGCGTGCGACACCCAATGCAACGACGGCGACGTGAGATGCGATGGCAATACGCCGCAAATCTGTCAAGCAAGTATTTGGAAAAATATCACAGATAAACCGTGTAGCCAATGCGCTGCAGGCCAATGCCTCGATGTGCAGCAATCGCTCTACACGTTGTCTCTTTCGATAGATAACATCGAAATGCTCGCCAATTCGACAGAAACCATCACGTTGAGCTACCTCGTCGATGACGTGGCACAGCCGGACAAAACTGTGACTCTGACGGCCTCAAATCCGGATTGTATCGACGCACCCGCGAACATTACCACCGCCGCACCTCCCACTACTTTCGATATCAAGGCAAAAGACGTGACGGACGTCTGCACCTCGACGCTCACCGTTTCGGCCCCGGACGCGAAGGCACAGCCCGTTTCGGTGACTGTCACTGTCAATCCGGCGAATCATAATACAAATGATATAAATCATAATTATATGATCGATGAATATGATAGAAAAGATAATATAAGTTGCCAATTTTATGCTGAATGCGATTCAGCGCCGGGCAAAGGCGACGGTTTCTGCGACAGCTTTATCGGTTATAAATGCGCAAATCCCTGTACATCCGATGTACAGTGCATCCCCGGCGGATATATCTGCCGTTCGGATGGTCGCTGCGCCCCCGAAGCCTTCGAAACCGAATGGTCCATCGAAGGCGAAGTGCAAATCAATCTGGAAAACGCCACCGCATGCCAGTTCACGATCGACTGGGGCGATAATACGACCGAAACCGTTTCGGAATGCGGCATCCTGCAACATACTTATACGGGCAGTGATTATCACATCCGCATTACAGGCATACTCGACGGCTGGGCCTTGAGCGATATGCGCAATTCCCATATTTCACTCAAACGCATCATTTCATTCGGTCCCGTCGGCCTCAGAAATAATGCATTCGAAGCAGAAGAACCGCATTCCGTTGCTATATCCGAACTCGACATTCCCGATGCCAGAAAACTGACATCCGCCGCACGCATGTTCCGCAATGCCTCTCCCATTACTGGCGATCTCAATCGATGGGACATGTCCTTCGTCACAAGCATGGCTTATATGTTTTACTGCGGCGATCACGAAGGTTCCTGTGATGACTATTACTATGATATTGTCAGATTCAATTCCAATATCGGCGACTGGGATACATCCCGTGTCACAAATATGGAATGGATGTTTTACGAACAAAAGGAATTCAACCAGGATATTGGCAATTGGAACACAGAAAACGTCACCGATATGAGTTTCATGTTCCGTGGTGCGGAAAAATTCAATCAGGATATCGGCAAATGGAACACCCATAATGTTACACAAATGCGCGATATGTTTTATAAAGCCAGTCAGTTTAACCAGAATATCGGCAACTGGGATACTTCAAAAGTCACCAATATGAACGGCATGTTCAATTATGCCAGCACTTTCAATCAAAATATAGGAAACTGGAATACCGCAAACGTTACCGACATGGGATCAATGTTCTATGATGCGAAATCGTTTGATCAGGACATCGGCAATTGGAACACGGCAAACGTCAAATCGATGTTTCAGATGTTCCACGGAGCCGTTAAATTTAATGGCGATATCAGCAATTGGAATACCCAAAACGTCACTACAATGGGCAGTATGTTTTATGGTGCCGCCGCATTCAACCGCGACATCGGCGGCTGGGACACGTCCAAAGTCACGAATATGAACGGCATGTTCGAGGACGCCGCATCGTTTAATCATTCGCTCGGCAAATGGAACACGTCCAGTGTCACGGATATGCGTTATATGTTTCACAATGACACGTCATTTAATGCCAATATACAGCACTGGGACACATCTCACGTCACCTGTATGATCGGCATGTTCCAGGGCGCAACATCATTCAATCAGGATATCGGCACCTGGAACACATCGGCCGTGACCAATATGAACCGCATTTTCCAAGGTGCCAGCGCATTCACCGGCGGTTCGATATCCAAATGGAGCCTTGCAGGAATTCAAAATGACGACAATATTTACGATGCCCTCAAGGATTCCGGTATATCGAAAGATACATATTGCGAACTCATCAAAATCGATTGGGGTAAATATGCCGCAAAACTCGGACTTTCCTATATTTGCGATTAATGCAAACGCCTGCTGCGGGATATATATAAAATGATGAAAAACACACGAGATTACAAATCCGAAACAATACGCGAATTCAACCGCAGTGCCGAAAACTACGACGAGCATTCCCCTTTCTATTACACACTCACTCGCATGTGTGATGATGCCGTCATATCGAGAATATCATCTTTGAACAACCCAAATGCACGCATCCTCGATGTTGGATGCGGCACCGGCGCATTACTCGAAAAGATTCAAAATACATTCCCCAATATGATTCAATACGGCATCGATATTTCCCCAAATATGCTTGCCATTGCTCGCAATCGCAATCTGGCCAACGCAACCTTCGATGAAGGCGATGCTGAAAAATTGCCTTATGACAATGGTATTTTTGATATCGTGATATGCTGTAGCAGCTTTCACCACTATCCCAATCCAGACAAGGCAATGTCCGAGTTCAGGCGTGTCACGCGCCTCGGCGGAAAGCTCCTCATCTGTGATATGGATTTGCCAGACATTGCGCGATTATTTGCAAATCATATATTATTTCCATATCAGCGAAAAGGTGATGTCCATGTCTATACACAGCATGAAATCACCGCACTTCTTAGAAAACATGGCTGGTTCCAGCTCCGCGTTGAAAGAATCACCCCGTTTCAATGGATTGCCGAAGCCACAGCACGTAATTAAACCATATAGAATTCATCATCATATATTTGTGCATATCGTGCCGGGGGCGTAAAGCATTGCGAAGCTTCTTCTTTGAACTCATCCAAGCCTTCTTCTTCATTAAATCCTGTGAGAATTATATCTATTACTTCCGCTTTATGTTTTAGCAATAATTGTTTGAGCCCAATAGCCATTTTTACGCGTCAACTTGTTTTCAAAAGTCAAAAGTCCCCTACGCCATATCTAAAACGTCACAATGAATTTCGCGGCAAGTCCAAAAAAATGTACTATGCTGCGGTGATCGTAAACATTGCTTTTTGCTGGACAGTAGGTATAGCCTAATTCCAGACCACCCCCGATGCTCGTTCCTTTTCCAAAGCTATTATGTCCCCCGCCCATTTTTCAACGATGTCATTGATATCCTT
>JAZODZ010000333.1:0-6525 GCA_045597285.1 Myxococcota bacterium | reverse complement strand
GTCCCGTCGCATTCCTGCTTGCCAATAACGCATTCCGCCTGGAACTTGCATTCACCATTGTCGCACACATAATGCGCATCGTTGCAGTCCGAATTTGTCTTGCATTTGTTCGTGCATTCACCATTGGCACACGAATATCCTTCAGGACACGCTGAATCTTCAAAAATTCCGTTGCTGTTGCACACGTGAACTTTTCCATCGACACAAGTCTTCGCCGTTTTGGTTGGATCGCATTCGGCACAATCCCCGTTGAAACAGACATTGCCATCCTTGCAAAGTGTATCCTTCAGATTGCCGTTCGATTCGCACGAATATTTATGACCATCCGTGCAGTTCGATTCATATTTGGCAGGATCGCACGCCACACAGGAACCGTTCAGGCACACAGGCGTCGAACCCGTGCATTCCGTCGCCTTGACCTTATGCGTTTCGCCATCGCACGTCAGGATTTTGCCCTCAGTCGTGCATGTCGCCGCAAATGTCTCCGGATGACACGGATCATCGACGTTCGCATCGTCCACACAAGCACCGTTTGAGCAATGCTTGTTTTCACCGCAGCTCTCTTTGCCGAGTTTGCCATCCACACAAACCGTGATTTCAAAATCACCCTTGCATTCAGCCACGAAAGTATTGGGATCACAGGTCTTGTCCACACAAGCACCGTCTTTGCAAATCTTGTCTTCACCACAGGGAATTGAGACGACTTTGCCATCGACACAAGCCAGTGTGTTGCCGTCATCCAGACATGTCAGTTTGAATGTCGCGACATCGCACGGATCGTCAGGTTTGGGCTGTTCCTTGTCCGTACATGCACCGTCCACGCAGATCTGATCCTCACCACACGCATATTTGACCTTATAACCATTTTCGCACTTGATGACGCTCAGACCGTCGGTATCACAGGCATCTTTCTGAAGAATGTTGCACGATTCCACAGCCGTATTCGACATGCAGTCACCCGCAATACACACTTCCGACGCGACATTGCAATAACCCGAAACCCATTTCCCGTCGACACAGTTGTGATAAACATTCGCGTTCAGGCACTCTTTCACACCATCCGTACACGCCTCATCCGGTACCTGGCAAATGCCGTTCTGGCAAACCTCGCCGTCCTTGCACGATGTCGTGACCTTGTTGCCGGTTTCGCCGCAAGTCTGGACCTGGCTGGTGCTGAGGCACACAGGCGTCATCGTTTGATCGCACGGGCCGTCAGAAACACACGCCCCATTGTAGCACTCCAATGTGCCTGGGCATTTTTCGGTAACAACCTTGCCACTCACGCAATGCTTCAGCTGGCCATCCACACATTCGCTCTTGTATTTATCCGTCTCGCAGTATTCGGGATCGTGGCATTCGCCGTCCGCACAGGTGGCCCCTTCGCAGAATGTTTCTTCAAGTTTGCCACCAACGCACTGAAATGCAGACTTGTTGTCAGGCGAGCAGTACTTGACGCCGGGCGTGCAAGCACCTTTCACGCAGGTTCCCTTCTCTTCATCGCAGTAACTGCCCTCATCGCATTTCTCATAATGCCAGAATCCGCCCTTGCAGACCTGATATCCGGCCCCCTGACATTCAGGCATGCTCGAGACATCGCACGGCTTCTTCTCAATACACACGCCGCCGCTGCAGAACTTGCCTTCCCCGCAGTCCTCATAAACGACAACGCCCTTCACGCAATGAAGCATGCTCTCGCCCTGACATCGGGGTTCATACGTGCTGTCACACGTCTCGCTGTTCGTGCAATAGCCGTCCTTGCAGATAAATCCATCGGCACACTTTGTGGTAACTTTCTCACCATCTTTGGTACATATCGTAGACTCATTCCCATTGCATACCGGATGGAAAGAATCTGCCGTCTCGGGCGTGCATACCGATGTCGAGGAACCCGAATCCTTGCACGCGCTGTTCTCACAAATCTGCTTGTCCCCGCATACCTGTGCCGAATCCCAGATACCATTGACACAAACCAACACCTCGGCCGCAAGCGGGTTACATACCTTTGCATTTTCAACCGTGCACGAACCACCCTTTACAAGGTTGCCGCCAGGAAGCAGCGACGAATTTGACGCTGAATCATCAGAGCAACCTGCAAACAGACCAAGACTTGCCAGAATACATATAAACAGTTTACGATTATTCATATTTTTCCCATGATTTCCACTGCTGTGGATTGTTAATTAAAACACACCAATTGTTGATTTTACCAGAAAATTTGGAGAATAAAAAAAAATATCGCTCTAAATGCGCAACTGCCCCCCGGGTAGTCGCCTAAATTCAGACCGTCTTTTAGCTCCCCCTTTTCTGGATCCAAAAAACAGAAAAAAGCCGTCGATGAATGACGGCTTGAATTTGTATGAATAAAGTCGGCTTATTTCGCGGGTTTCTGAGCCTCAATGGCCGCACCGGTAAGCAGTGTCACGATCGTGCTCAGGTTGTCGTCTGACAGGGAAACCGTTGCCTTCACACTTTTCTTGTCAGCCGTAACTTTGATCGCATTCTTTACAAAACCAAGACCAAGCTCATCAAGTGATGGATCCGCAACAATTGCACTAACCTGTGCCCAAATAATTTCAGCTCCAGTCGTGGCAACCGCCTCGTCCTTCGTCGTCGCCGTAACCGCAATGTTCAGTCCTTTCGAGAAACTGATCGACAGAGACCCGGTCTCGACATCCGCAACACCAATGGATTTCCCATCCGTGCCATCCAGCTTGTACTCCTTACCCTTCGTTTTCAGGAATGACGTCATCTTGCCGCCCGCACGGACATCCGCACTCGCGCTCGTCGAATTGTAGGCTTTGGCAATGCTCGAAAGATGATCTTTGAAAACCGTGGGCTTGTCTGCCTTCGCATTGTCAATCATTCCCTTGATGTCGAACATCGTCTCGCAGTCGAGAAGGCGATTGTCGCTCAGAAGCACGCTCGAATTCTTGCCAGCCGTATCCGTGTATATTTTCAGATTCTTGTAGTCGGCAGCCGTCATGCTCTGTTTGGCCACCATCTTTTCCATGGCCCCTGCCAGAGAAACCTTCCCGTCGACAACCACACAGACATGACCGTGATCATTCGAGGCGATTGCAACAGTGTCAATGTCCTTGGTGTAATCAACGCCAGCTTCCTTCAACACGCTCAGCAGGTCGCCAGCTTCCTTGACGCTGCCAATATTCTCGGAAATCGCGTTGCCTACCATCTTGTTGGAAACGAGCTTGTCGAAATCCAGCGTGACGACACCGGCAAAATCCCCAATGAAAATATCAACTGGATTGAGATCCTTGGCCATCGCAGATGCCGAAACGCAAAGTGAAAGAGCGGTCATTGCAGCGATAAATGCGTGTTTCATATCTGTTCTCCTTACCGGATAAATGTGATGGATTCATCTTCGAGGCAGGCCTTCGTCAACCTGCATTGCTGAAAAGATTATCTAAGCAATTCCAATGCCAAAAAACGTGTATGCCATAATCGCACAGGAACGTAAAGCAAATAAAAATAGAGGCGTGTAGCACGCCTCTGTTAAACGTCATCTCAACATGGAGGCGTGCGGCACGCCTCTGTCTTCTTTAGCTGTGGAATTTGTTTTTCAGTTCCTGGAGTGCATTGTCCTGCTGCTGTTTCAGCTTTTTGAGGGCACTTTCATTCTCGAGTTTTTTATACTCTTTTTCGGTTGCCTGTTCTTCACTCGTCGGCCCGAAAAGCTCTGCATCCGTCGGATCGGTAAAGCCAGTGGTGCTGTCGCCGCGAATCAGGCGAGCGCTTTGTTTGAGGATGGCTTTCTGCTGCTGAATCTGGTCTTTCTGCTGGTAAAGCTGCATTTCCTGATTCTGGGCGGTTTGCAGGTGTGCGGTGGCGTCGGCCACGAGATCCTCGCGGTTGTTGGTTCTGGCCAAATCGAGGCGCTGTTCCCACAGTTTGACGTCAGCGCTGGCCGTGGCAAGTGATTTGTCGAGATTCTTCTCGGCAATCAGGAGTTTTGTGTAATCGCTGTGAAGTTCTTCGCGGGAACGCGAACCGAGGCCCGGCGTGAGGAATGGTGCAGGCGGCGGGAAAGTGCCGGGAGCAGGCGCAACAGGGGCAACGGGTGCCACCGGAGCAACAGGTGCCGCCGGTGCCACAGAGACGTTCGGCTGAAGGAATGCCGTCTGCTGGGGCATATTCACGACGGTCTGCGGGATATTCACGACGGTCTGCGGAATCACGACTTCGTTGGGCTTTGCCGGTGCGGCGGCGGGCTGTGTGAACGCATTGGGTATGCAGCCGATCGTCTCGAACCCGGCGTCATCGACGAGATGGCGGGACGGTTCCGGAACGAGTTCTTTTTTCTTGGCGAGCGCGGCTTCGATGGCATCGGCGCAGAGCTCGATATTGGCGAGTTTGGCAATATTGTCTGCAGCTGCCTTGAGCGGTGCGCGATAGTTGGCATCGGCAACGGGCTGGGCCAGTGCGGCCGACAGTCTGAGGAGCTGCGGTGCCAGAATTGCGGCGTTTTCGTGCGCGAGGAAGTTCAGGCGCGCAGGTGCCTCGCGATGGACGACATACACGGTCGGGATGGCGGCGTTCTGAAGCAGCTGTCCCTTGGAATCGTCGGAACGGCACACCGCGATATCGGCCATCGCGAGATAATCCGGGAGGCAGTCGACGTGTCCGAACATGCGGGCATTGACGGCATATTTCTGAGCATGCGTGCGCAGTTCTGCGGCTTTCGCATTGTCCCCGCCGTGATAGAAGAAAATCTGCATCGGCAGTTTGATGAGCGAAAGCTGAATGACGAGCGTCTGGAGTTCAGAAATATCAAATCCAGCTGCCATCACGAGGAGAACCGGGCCGTTGGCCGCATCGAGTTTGAAGCGCGTCATGGCATCTTCATGCGACATATTCGGGCAGTTCTTTTTCAATGCGAGATAACCGCCCTCGAAGATCCTTGCCGGATCCCAGTGGATGGATTCGAGATAGGGACGGAACGCCTTATGCGGCGTGACGATGGCATCGAGATTCATCGGCTGCCACTGGCCATCGAGGGCTGTCTTCGGCAGAAATCCTATGCGAAGGGCATCGCATCCCGAATCGATCTGGTTCGGATTCGTGACGATGACGGCGCGGTTGACTTCTTCCTTGCTATTGGCGGATTTATCGTCCGATTTGCTCGCCGGGCCGATGTCGTCAAACCCATCTGCAGGCTTGTTTTCCGCTTCTTTGGCAGGTTCCTGCGATTTGTCGGACGGACGCAGGAATGTATCGGCAATGCCGCGGATCATCTGCATGCCCGATTCTGCCGCCTCGCGGAAATTCTCGGCCATTCCCTTGATATCCCTCGCAGATTTGGCCAGATCCCGGACGAACTCGGCGGCAGAAGAACCCGTCTTACGGGTAGAAACATCATGCCCGCGGCGTTGAAGAATTTCAGCAAGCGCTTGGATTTCGGCGGTCTCCGCCGATGATTCGTCGTATCGGATTTCAATCTGGAATGATGCCTTTTCTGATGCCATGATGCTCTCCCTTGAAAAGATGCTGTTTGAAAATTGCCTTGATCAAACCGATCGGCGGGCATTCTGCCCGTGTTTTGATATGTGTGCAAGCGTGTTTTCACTTTTCGCAACGGGGGAAATCCTGTAAATGTAAAATTTCGCGGCCTTTGCCGCCCATCGTTGCGGTGATAACCGAAAGATGGATTCTTTCAACGCCGTGGCGAAGGGACTTCGGCAGAAAAACCAAAGCAAAATAAGGAAATAGTTCGATGGGGCATATTTACAGCGTAATGCTTGCGGCAGAAGAGCTTAACGTCGTCGACCTCGTGCTGGGTTCGACGGGGGCCGTCATGGCGGTCCTCATCATCCTCGTGGCAATGAGCCTGATGAGTTGGTATTGCATCGTGGTCAAGGCGGTCTATCTGAACCGTGCTCGGAAGCAGTCCGACAAGTTTCTCGACATTTTTTGGAAATCGAAACGACTGGATTCGACGTACAAAGAGACGGAATCGCTTCGCGACAGCCCGACCGCGCAGATGTTCCGCGCCGGGTACGTGGAACTGACCAAGCTGAAAAAAGGCGAAAAAGAAAAGGATCACGAAGCGGAATCGATGGAGCTTTCCGGCATCGAGAACGTCGAGAGGGCGCTGCGCCGTGCGACGCTGACCGAGACGACGGAACTCGAAAAGAAACTGTCATTCCTGGCAACGACGGGATCGACAGCACCGTTCATCGGCCTCTTCGGTACGGTCTGGGGCATCATGCACGCCTTCGTCAACCTTTCCGCCACGGCGACGGACATGGGCATTCAGACGGTCGCAGGCCCGATTGCAGAAGCCCTTATCGCGACGGCAATCGGTCTGATCGCGGCTATCCCGAGCGTCATGGCCTACAACTATTTCAACCAGAAAATTAAGGTTTTGCAGGCCGGGATGGAAAGCTTTTCGAATGACTTTCTGAACATCGTGAAACGCCACTTCTTCAAGTAGTCTGTTTGCAATAAGCATGGCGCGGCGTATCGACGCAGGAGATAGCCGCGCCGGCGCCGCGTATGCCAATAGCGGCG
>JAZODZ010000332.1:0-5645 GCA_045597285.1 Myxococcota bacterium | reverse complement strand
CACTCGCCAGGCACATTCTGGACACTCATTTTTTACGCGGCTTGAACGCGGAAAGGGGGTGGTGTGCCAGGCCGCACGTTTGTTGGGCTAGGCGGCGGCTGGCGGGCGGGAATGGGAGAGAGAGGAAACCCTGTTTCCTAGAGGATCTATGTCTGAATTTTGCCCCATGGCTGAACTGCTACAACACACGTAATTTTTTAATTTTTTTCTTGCCTTTATTTTCTATTTGTGCCTAAACTATACCTGTTGTTAAGGCGTTTCGCCGATTTCTTTTGGCATTCATGCCAGTCCATTTAAAGAGATTTTTTTAAAGGCTTAGTTAGACGGTATGTGGCGTAGCTGGGTACGAAACATAGGTTCAAATCGATTGGTTACCTGAGGGGAAATACCCAAGGTGAACTCTGAACCATGTTTTGTGCCCAGTTATGCGATCGTGTAACTGGGCTTTTTTTTTGCCTGAAACCAAATATTCCAGGATGGCCATCCAGAATAGATATTATGCAACCCGAGTAAAGACGCGCGATTCGCTCGTCCCTTATCTACCTCATCATCAGGAGTACAAACATGACATCTGCCCTCGAAATCCCTTACAAGATCTACCTCAGCGAAAATGAGCTTCCAAAGGCCTGGTACAACGTCCGCGCCGACATGAAAAAGAAACCCGCGCCTCTCGTCAATCCCGGTACAGGGCAACCGATGAAGGCCGAGGAACTCGAAGCTGTTTTCTGTGCAGACCTCGTCAAGCAGGAACTCGACAACGACACGCGTGAATTCCCGATTCCCGACGACATCCGCAATTTCTACAAGATGTATCGTCCATCCCCGCTCATCCGCGCCTACTGTCTCGAAGAGAAACTCGGCACGCCCGCGCATATTTATTATAAATTCGAAGGCAATAACACGAGTGGTTCCCACAAGCTCAATTCCGCCATTGCCCAGGCTTATTACGCCAAGAAACAGGGGCTCAAGGGCATCACGACTGAAACCGGTGCTGGCCAGTGGGGCACGGCGCTCTCGATGGCCGCAGCCTACCTCGATCTCGATCTCATCGTCTACATGGTCAAGGTCAGCTACGAACAGAAACCGTTCCGCCGCGAAGTCATGCGCACTTACGGTTCGCGCGTCATCGCGTCGCCTTCCGACACGACAGATGTCGGCCGCAAAATTCTTGAGGAATTCCCCGGCACAGGCGGCAGCCTCGGCTGCGCGATTTCCGAAGCCGTCGAATACGCCGTCAAACACGAAGGTTATCGCTACGTTCTCGGTTCGGTGCTCAATCAGGTTCTCCTGCACCAGTCCGTCATCGGTCTCGAAACAAAAGCCGCGCTCGACAAATACGGCGTCAAGGCGGACATGATCATCGGCTGCGCAGGCGGCGGTTCCAACCTCGGCGGCCTCATCTCCCCGTTTATGGGCGAGAAATTGCGTGGAGAAGCCGATTACGACATCGTGGCTGTCGAGCCCGCTAGCTGCCCGTCATTCACCCGCGGCGTCTACGCCTACGACTTCTGCGACACCGGCAAAATCTGCCCACTCGCCAAGATGTACACGCTCGGATCGAGCTTCATGCCAAGCCCGATTCACGCCGGCGGTCTGCGCTATCACGGCATGAGCCCAATTCTTTCCGAACTCTATGATCAGAAAATGATGCGTGCCGTCTCCGTGGAACAGACCGAAGTCTTCAAAGCCGCGCAAATGTTCGCCCGTATCGAAGGCATTCTCCCCGCGCCCGAATCGTCGCACGCCATCCGCGCCGCCATTGACGAAGCCCTGCGCTGCAAGGAAACCGGCGAAGCCAAGAACATCGTGTTCGGCCTGACCGGCACCGGCTATTTCGACATGGTCGCCTATGGACAGTTCAACGACGGCAAAATGACCGACTTCATCCCCTCTGATGAAGATATCAAACGCAGCACGGATTTGCTGCCGAAAATTTAATTCTATATATATTTTGCAGTAGGCACGTGTCGTGACACGTGCCAGCGAGCCGTATGCGCCGCAGGCGCATAGGCGAGAAATATGGATATGGCGAGCCGTAGAGACGCGCGGTCTGCACGTCTCTAGGCGAGCACAGCGGCGTATCGGCCATAGGCCGATAGCCGTGCCCCCAAAAGATTATTTGACGAATCGCGATGATAAGTGTAAAAAGACGCGCCTTTTGGAAATAGGGGGTCTGGTCCTAAGCCTGGATCTGCCTGAATTCAGAGGCGTTTTGCCATGCAGGGTGTTTCCGCATGGTCGGCAATTAAGCCATAGCTTATGGAAGGATAATCAAATGCTTCATCGTACAGTCAAAGCTGAAATCGTTAACAAATTCGGTCGTCACGAAGGTGACACGGGTTCACCCGAAGTCCAGATCTCGCTGCTCACCGAGCGTATCAATGTTCTGACCGAACACTTCAAATCCAACAAAAACGACCATCACAGCCGTCGTGGTCTGCTGATGCTCGTCGGTCGTCGTCGTCGTCTCCTCGACTACCTGAAAGAACATGACGTTCAGCGTTATCGCGACCTGATCGCCCGTCTTTCCCTCCGTCGTTAATGTGTCAGGGAGCTTCGGTTCCCTGTTTGTTTGGCCGTCTTTTGACGGCTTTTTTATTATCCCGGGGTGCTCTTCACTGTGCAATGCTCCGAATTCACTGGCCAGCGAGTGTCAGCGAGTTTAGATAATTGTGCAACGGAGAAAGCCCGGATTTAATTGGCGTTGCAGACTATTGAAGTGTGTGACGCGTGAATAGGAGTTTTCTCATGGCTAGAATCGTTAAGGAATCTGCATTTATTGGCAATCACGAAGTTTCAATCGAAACCGGCCGCGTCGCGAAACAGGCCGACGGTTCCGTGATGATCCAGAGTGGCGACACCGTCGTCATCGTGACTGCGTGCACAAAGCCGGCCGCGCTGAATCAGGATTTCTTCCCGCTGACTTGCGAATATGTCGAAAAAATGTATGCCGCGGGCCGCATTCCCGGCTCCTATGGCCGTCGCGAGGGACGTCAGGGCGAGCACGAGACGCTCGTCAGCCGCCTGATCGACCGTCCGTGCCGTCCGCTTTTCCCCGAAGGTTTCAACGACGAAGTCCAGGTCATCGCGACCGTCGTCAGCTACGATCCCGACAATGAACCGGATGTCGTTGCGATTACCGGCGCATCCGCGGCCCTCATGCTTTCCGACCTGCCTTGGGAAGGCCCGGTTGCCGGCGTCCGCATCGGTCGTATCGACGGCAAATGGATTGCCAACCCCACGAATGACGAGCGTGCAAATTCCGATACCGACATCGTGATGGTCGCGAGCGAAAAAGCCATCGTGATGGTCGAAGGCGAGACCGAAGGCCTGACCGAGGCGCAGTTCCTCGATGCCATGAAGTTTGGTTCCGATGCGGTCAAGGACATACTCGCCGTGCAGCGCCGCATGGCCGAAGCCGTTGGCAAGCCCAAGAAAGCCTTCAAATCGCCCGAATTCGACCCGGCAATCGTCGAACTCGTCGCCCATTATAATGACGACACGAAAGCCGCGATGAATATTCCAGCCAAGCTCGAACGCTATGCTGCACTCGATGCCCTTCAGAACCGCATTATTGATGAAAATGCCGAACAGTATGGCGAACGCAAGGGCGAAATCATTGCCGCATTTGAGGATGCGAAATATCATTTGATGCGTCGTCAGATCGTCGATGACCGCGTCCGCATCGATGGCCGTCGTCTCGATCAGGTGCGTCCTATCACTTGCGAAGTCGGCCTGCTTCCTCGCGTTCACGGTTCCGCGCTCTTTACGCGTGGCGAAACGCAGGGCCTCGTCACTGTGACAATCGGCACCGCGACGGACGATCAGCGCATCGAGGAGCTCAAGGGCCAGTATTCCAAGCGCTTCATGCTTCATTACAACTTCCCGCCGTTCTGCGTCGGTGAAGTCAAGGGGCTCCGCAGCCCGGGCCGCCGCGAAATCGGTCACGGCATGCTCGCCGAACGCGCCCTTCAGTCCGTCATGCCGACGGCTAATCCCGATTATCCCTACACGCTTCGCATCGTGTCCGAAATCCTCGAATCGAACGGTTCCAGCTCGATGGCCACGGTTTGCGGCGGTACGCTCGCGGCGATGGATGCCGGCCTCGAAATCAAGGCTCCTGTTGCCGGTGTGGCGATGGGCCTCATCAAGGAAGGCGACAAGGTTGCCGTTCTGACCGATATTCTCGGCGACGAGGATCACCTCGGCGACATGGATTTCAAGGTCTGCGGTACGGCCGACCTCATCACTGCCATCCAGATGGATATCAAAATCACCGGTATTTCTTACGAAATCATGGCGCAGGCGCTCAAGCAGGCGCACGATGGCCGCAATCATATCCTCGGCTGCATGCTGTCCGCGATTGGCGAGACACGCGACAAGAAGAGCAAATATGCGCCGCGCATCGAGACGATTAAGGTCGATCAGTCTAAAATCCGCGAAATCATTGGTTCCGGCGGCAAAAATATCAAGAATATCTGCGCCGTTTCCGGTGCCCAGGTCAACATCGAGGATGACGGCACAGTCACCATCGCGTCCGACAAGGGTATGTGCATCGACAAGGCTCTCGAGATGATCAACGCCATCGTTCGCGAGGCCAAGCCCGGCGAAATCTATCGCGGCGTCGTGACCAAAATCATGGATTTCGGCGCGTTCATCAAGATCTTCGAGGGCACCGAAGGCCTCTGCCACATTTCGGAACTCACGGACGGTCATGTCGACAACGTGACCGACGTCCTCAAGGAAGGTGAGGAAGTCATCGTCAAGGTGCTTGCAGTGGATCCGCGTTCCGGCAAGATTAAGCTGTCGCGCCGTGCTGCCATCGGCGAACAGCCGAATGCGAAATAATTTCGGTTTGTGATTTGTGTGGGCCCGGCTATTTCATACGCCGGGCTTTTTTGTGCGGCTATCTGCGATACGCCGCACGGCTCGCCTATGCGCCGTTGGCGCATACGGCGAACAAGAGACGTGCTGTCCGCACGTCTCTACCTGGTGTGGCGGCTATCGGCTGCGCCGATACGCCGGGCGGCTCGCCTATGCGCCGTTGGCGCATACGGCGAAAGGGCACGTGGCACGACACGTGCCTACTACAATGGGCGCCGGGCTTTTTTCTTTGGTTCTGGTATTCACATTGTTTGCTTTGAAGCGTGTTTTTTTCTAAACTACCAGTAGCCGCACTCGGTTCTAAACCCGGTCTTTTTTTATTAAAATAAGGCATTCCGCGTTCCCAGGAGAATTAACATGAATAAAAAATATATATGGCTGTCAGCGCTTTCGATATGTCTCTTTGTGGCTGGGTGTAGCGATGACAAGGCGATTGAAAATAACAATGAAACAGAGGGAAATTGCGGCGGCAAGCAATGTACTGCCGAGCAGGAATGTAAGAATGACGTCTGTGTCGACATCGAAGAGCCCGAACCTGAACCTCCGGAAGACGACAAGGACGCATGCAAGAAGACAGAAAATACCTGCAAGGACAGCAAGACCCAGCAGGTTTGCGTCAAGGGGAAAAAACCGGTTGAAAAGAAGTGTTCCGATGGTAGCGAATGCAAGGATGGCAAATGTGTGAAGTCTGAGCCGGTTTCTGAGACGCAATGCAAAGAAACGGTGAATAAATGCCTCGATGACGATATTCTTTCGATATG
>JAZODZ010000331.1:0-6230 GCA_045597285.1 Myxococcota bacterium | reverse complement strand
CTACGAAGCCGAAGCGCAGGGCAAAACGGCCGACGACATCATCACGCGAATCCTCGAGATCCTGGTGCCGTAATCTTTTTTGGGGTGGGGGAAGTCTCCCCCCTCGCGTCTATGGCCTTTTGGCGGGACACCCGCCAAAAGGCCATACGCCGCTCCCCCCTCTGCGGGGACACCCCGCAACGCCCCTGATCCAGAATATCCATGCAATCGTGTGACAGATGATCCATCATCTGCGCTAGGAAATATCATGCTGAGTCCTGAGATTATCAAACAAGTCAAACAAATTCAGATTCGAACCGGCCGCCAGGTCTCGGATGTCCTCGCCGGTGCCTATCTGTCGGTCTTCAAAGGCGTCGGGATGGAATTTGACGAAGTTCGTCCCTACGTTCCCGGCGACGATATTCGAAGCATCGACTGGAAAGTCACGGCGCGAATGGGCGAACCCTACATCAAGCGGTTTGTCGAAGAACGCGAACTGACGGTTCTATTGCTCGTCGATATCAGTCCAAGCCTCGATTTCGGCAGCGGCGACCGTTCCAAACGCGAAGCCGCAACCGAACTGAGTGCATTGCTTGCGTTTTCGGCCATTGAAAACAACGACAACATCGGCCTCCTGCTTTTCCAGAACGGCGTCGATGAGTTCATTCCGCCGCGCAAGGGCCAAAAACATGCACTTCGCATCGTGCGCGAAGTCCTGGCACGATCCGGCGGCGTGGATGCGCCTTACGAAGAAGCGGCGGGCAAAACAAGTTTCTGGCGTCGGCTCGGCAATGCGCTCCGCAAAAAGTTCATGCGCCTCAAAGAAAAATCCCGCCATCAGTCGAGGCAGACGAACATCGCGCAGGCACTTGAGTTCTGCCATCAGGTTCTGAACCGCCGTGCCGTTATCTTTCTCATCTCTGACTTTCTCGATGACGGCTACCTCGATGTGGCGCGTAGCGTGAATCGCCGCCACGATTTGATCAGCGTCCTCGTCAATGACGCCCGCGAATTCGAACTCGTCAACGAAGGACTGATCACGCTTGAGGATGCCGAAACGGGCGAGCTTTGCGAAATCGACACGAGCAGTTCGGCATTTCGCAAAATGGCGTCGGAACAGGCAAAAGCCCGCGTCGACAGGCTTCGCAACGCCTTCAATGCCGCCGGCTGTGACTTAATCGAAATCGATGCCACCCAATCGGTCATCGACCCGCTGCTCGCTTTCTTCAAAAAACGACAGAAACGATACCGATAACCTCCCTGATGTTTAAAGGCAGCTTTATTATGAGATTTCATCGCATTCTTCTGCTGGCTTTATGCCTGACTTTTGCGGGATGTGAAGCCCAGCCGGAAGTCGATACAGCGCCGGTCGAAACCGTCGAACAGCCCACGGACAAGACGCCGGTTTCGCGGGAAAACACCCTCGGGCCGGTACACGCCGTCGTCACCCTGAGCAACGAAACGCCGCGTCTGGGCGAGCCTGTAGAACTGACGCTCACGGTAGATACAGAACAGGGCGTCTTGGTCACGATGCCGGATTTCGGCGATCAGTTGGGCAAATTCAGCATTGCCAATTTCCGCAGTTCGGACACCGTGCGCCCGGACGGAAGGAATGAATACGTCCAGTCATACACGCTCGACCTGCCGATGTCCGGGCGCCTGAAAACGCCGTCATTTCTCGTCGAATTTACCGACAGCCGCCCGGATTCCGATCAAAAGGACAGCATTCAGGAACTCTTGACGGATGAAATCACGTTCGAGGTGCAGTCGGTATTTGCGGACGGCGAAGTCCCGCAAGAGCTCTATCCTGCCGAAGGCGAGTTGCCCGAACTCGTGATACCGGAACAGAAAAAAGCTCCAATATGGCCGTGGTTCCTGCTGGCATTCGCGATTGCCGTAAGCGGCGGCGTCATTTATTTCGCCACGCGCCCGAAGAAGAAAAAGATTCTGCCCGCCGATGTCGTGGCACTCAAGGCGCTGGACGACATGGAAAAGAAAGACATTCCCGTCGAGGCAAAGGCCGTCGATGCCTGGTATGTCGAGCTTTCATCCGTCATTCGGTACTACATCGAAGGCCGTTTCGATTTGCACGCACCGCGTCTTACGACGGAAGAATTTTTCGAGCTGACGAAATCGAGCGACATGCTCAACAACGATGAAAAAGTCAGAATTCGCAAACTTCTCGAATACTCGGATCGCGTCAAATTCACGGATTTCGTCCCGTCGCAGGACGATTCCCGCGACATGCTGAAAGAAGCACGTAAATTCGTTCTCGACACACGTCCAAAACAGGAAGAGCCTGCGGCTCTCGAATCACACACTTAAAGCCGGCGACCGGCAATAGATACTCGGTTGAAATCATGGTATTTGAATTTCGTGAAACACTTCTGCTTTTGCTTGCCATTCTGGCAATCCCTTTATTTTTGTGGATGCGCCGACCGGCAGGAAGCATAAAATTTTCGAGTTTGAAGCTGTGGCCATCGAAATCGAAGAGTTTTAAGGCACGCACATCGTTCATCCCTGCGCTTCTCCTTGCGCTGGCCTTCATTCTTTTCTGCGTCGCATTTGCAGGCCCGCGCATTCCTGAAGGCGTCATTCATCAGAACCGCGAAGGCATTTCGATGATGGTCGTCATCGACAAATCCGGATCAATGGCGGCGCTCGACATGTCCAAAAAGGGCAAGGAACAGGATCGTCTCGAAGCCGTCAAGGAAGTTCTCCGGGATTTTATCCGTGGCAACGGATCGCTGAAAGGCCGCCCGGATGATTCGATTGGCGTCGTGAGTTTTGCGACGTATCCCGATTCCGACTGCCCGCTGACGCTCGATCACATCACGCTGATGCAGCTCATCAACGACATCCAGATCGACCAGGAAGAGTCGAGTACATCAATGGGCGACGCGATTGGGCTCGCCACGTTGCGGCTTCGCGATGCCCCTGGCAAATCGAAAGTCATGATCCTTCTGACCGATGGTGTGAACAACTCGGGCTATGAAGATCCGATGGACACGGCCAGAATGGCGGCCGATGCCGGAATAAAAATATATACGATCGGCATTGGTACAAACGGCATGGCACCGATCCGGGCCAAGGGCTTTTGGGGACGCGACACGATACGGCAGGTTCCGGTCGAGATCGACGAAAAGGGACTGACCCAAATCGCGGAAATGACCGGAGGCATGTATTTCAGGGCGACGGATCGATCGGGCCTCGAAAAGATTTATGCGACCATCGACAAGATGGAAAAGACAAAGATCAGCGAAGATCGAAAACTGAAATTTGACGAGCAATACTGGAGATACCTCGAGCTGGGAATGATCCTGGCAGCCCTGGGATTCTTATTGGGCGTCACGTATTACCGACGTTCGCCGATGTAAGAGCCCCCGGGGCGTTGCGGGGCGGCAGCCCCGCAGAGGGGGGAGCGGCGTATGGCCTTTTGCCGTGGCAAAAGGCCATAGCAGCGCGGGGGGACACGTCCCCCACCTAAAAATGTTTTGAAAAATTATTTTCGCTTCGAGGTGAGCGATGGATTTTTTTGAATTTGCAAACAGTGATCGTGCCATTTGGTTTGTTCTCGTGCTCTTTATCACGATTGTGACAGCCGTGATGATGTTCTCGCAACGCGAGCGGCTGAGCCGGTTTGTGAGCAAAGAAATGCAGGACAGGCTCGTCAAGCGTTCGTCGACGGGCACGAAAATTCTTCGCCTTGGCTGCATTGCCATTAGCGGCTGCGCATTCGTTCTCGCGCTGATGCAGCCACAGATCGTGCAACAGGAAAAGCATTTGGTGACAAAGGATTCGGCAAATGTATTCGTGGCATTGGACGTGTCGAAAAGCATGCTGGCCACGGACGTTGCGCCCAACCGACTCGAGCGAGCGAAGTCCGAAATACGCGATATGTTGCCGTCGTTGCTGACGCATCGGCTTGGACTGATAGCGTTTTCCGGGCGAGCCACGATTCTGTCGCCGCTGACGACGGATCACGGCTTTTTCCGTGTGGTTTTGGACAGCGCATCGCCCGAGAGCGTGAATCTCGGCGGCACAAACATCGGCGAAGTGATTGAAAAGAGCACGAAACTGCTGGCCGCAAACGAAGGGCCGAAAGTCCTGATTCTGATTACGGATGGCGAGGATCACGACGATTATGCCGTCGAGGCGGCAGAAAAAGCCAGGCAGGCAGGCGTCGTCATCATCCCCATCGGGTTTGGTTCCCCGACGGGCACGACGATCGATTACGTCGACCGCAAGACCGGCCAGAAAAAGCGCATTCAGGACAGTTCCGGGCGCGATGTCGTGTCGAAACTGAACGAGAGCCTGCTGACCGATATCGCGCACAAGACAAAGGGCGTGTACATCCCCGCGCGTAACGGCGTTCTCGATATCGAAGATATTCTGACAAAGACGATTCTTCCGCTGATGGAGACCAAAGAAGAGTATCAGACAGACGAACAGCGGACTGATTTGTTTCAGTGGTGCGTGCTTTTCGGACTTCTATTTTTCACGGCTGCCCTTCTTCTGGAAGGTCGCAGAACGAGCCGCCGCAAATTGGAGAAAACAGCATGAAATATCGCATGATGCAATGCTGTCTGATGGCAGCGCTGATGTTTTTACCGGCAACGGGAATGGCACAGGATTCGGCAGCCCAGGCACCTGCGGGTGCACCGGCTGCTGCGAATTCGGCTGATGCGACAGCCCAGGCAACGGAATCGGAAGACAAGGCGGCCGACGATGCGGACATTCCCAAAAGCATTTATGACGATCCGACTTTGAAACCTCGCGATGTGTACAATCTCGCGGTCAAAAAGCTGTCCGAAGGCAAGTATGACGAAGCCGTGGAAGGATTCATGATTGCCCGTGATCAGGCGGCGTTTGACAACGAACTGCGCTTCAGTTCGGCTTACAACCTGGGGCATGCGTATGCACAAAAAGCGGCGGCGGCCGGCGATCCAAACAACCTCGACGAAGCGGCGCTTCAGGGCGTCGTCGAGGATTTGGGACTGAGCGCGTCGTGGTTCCGCGATGCCGTCAAACAGCGCCCAAGCCTAGATCGCGCCACCGGAAATCTCGAAATCGTGCTCAAACGCCTCATGGACGCTCGCGACATCATGGCGCAGAAATTCAATACACTCGAACGGCAGCTCGAGGAAATTCTGGCCACAGAACGAGAGCTCCGCGAAAACGCCCGCGTTCTTTCGGAACGCATTGACGCGGCGAATTCGGGCAGCGATCCGATGAACTTTCAGAACGATTTCAAAACGCTGGCCTCCATCCAGCGAGAGGCGCTGACGCAGACGAATTTGACGTCAGAAAACCTCGACAGCCAGCTCGCCGCGTTACAGGGCAAAGCAGAAGACCAGCGTTCGCAGGAAGAATCGTTCCGGATTTTCCAGCTTCAATCGGCGAGCCCATTGCTCGAGACCGCAAGGCAGGCGATGGCAGGAGCAAGGCGACAGATGCGGGATCTTTCGATGTCCGATTCGCTCCGCCTGACGAACAAGGCGTTTAATTACGTGCGCCAGGCCAGGGAACAGCTAGAAAATCCGTTGTCCGTGCTGAACCATATCGCCGAAGACGAATCGGGATTCGTGCGCATTGCGAGCGCCAAATATATGTTCCAGGATCCGGAACTTCTGGCCAAATACAAGGAAGAAAAGCAGATCGAGGACGTGAAGGAGCCGACGTGGCTGAACAACGATTTGCTCAGCGACAACCAGATCGACACCTTGATCCGCACGAACCGACTGATTGCATTTTTGAAGAATGTAACCGAGGCGGCGGCACAACAGCAGGCTCAAGGACAGCAACCACAGGATCCGCAGGCCGAAGCTGCACAGACACAGATGGAACAGATCAAAGAGGCGCTGCCGCTCATCGAGGAAGCGGCCTCCCTGATGCAGCAAGTGACGCAGAATCTCGAAGCAAACGACTATAAGGAATCGATTAAGAATGCGTCGCAATCGCTTGAAAAACTGGCACTTGCGATGGAACGGTTTGCCGATTTGAAGCACCTCGTCGAGCTGACTTACGCGTCGCATCTGCAGTTGGAACCGGTTGTGCGCGGCGAAGTGCCGGGCGATACCACGACCTTGTTATCGCGGGCGCAGCAGCGCGACATTCTGTCGGCAGGGCTTGCGCTAAACCGTGACCGCATCGAACGCCTTTCGACGCTTCTGTCGAAGGAAGCCGCAAAGATCAACCAGGCACAGCCGGGACAGCAACCGCCTTCGGAAGAACAGATCGCACAGATGCAG
>JAZODZ010000330.1:0-4167 GCA_045597285.1 Myxococcota bacterium | reverse complement strand
GCAAGACAGATAAAGCGAATCGAATCTAAATAACAAGCCTCAAAGCTCTGTCGCCAATCAAACGGAACATAACAACCCTCAACGATGAGATTCTGCCGATTCTCGATGGCAGTCTTTATGATTTCACGTACAACTGGCCAGAGGTAATTCGTGAGTTCGTCATCGTCTTCAGGTGTGAGTGTTGTATATCCACTCCGAATCAGTCCCATTTTGAGATGATCCATCGAAAGACAGGCATAATGGTACTTTTCGATCAATCGCTGTGCCAGAAACGTTTTCCCCGTGTGAGACGCGCCCGTGATCAGAATAATCATAATCAGTCTCTCAGTACCTTACTTACCCTTTCCAAATCGTAGCATTTCAGAATCAATACAAGAAACTCTTCGATACCTCAGTCCCACCACTTGAACCGCAGCAGCAACGCGATGAGTTTGTCGTCAAACCGTTTGCGTCACAGTCGCACAGTCTTTTATAGGATTTATCCATTCCGTGCTATTTCCTGCATATTTGCTTCCAAGCCAAGTGTTTACGCGGTTTTCTATTACTCTATCATTCGAATACATATATTTGCCCACTCTTTCAGTTCATCACTAAAATCATCCAAATCATCGATTGTAATAGCTTCTTCTGCAAGCAATCCCTGGATATTCATAAGCATACTGGAGCGATTCATTTCACAAATCACGCCGATATTCCGTTAGTCATGACGAATGCGCTTTTCCAATTCCCAAAATCGCTCAGCAGAAGATTTATCCTGGCTCAGCAATTCAATATACTCTTTGCATAACCGAGCCATATAGTTTTCCTGCCAGCCTGTGAATTTTGCTCTGAACTTTTTCCAGTCACTTTCTTTGAGTGAATAGCCCATCGTTACACCTAATCCATAATTGAGTAAACTCACACAATCTCCGTATTTTGTCACAGCATTACCATGACAATCCGACAAAATAATCTATAATAATTACCATACACAACTTCTTTTTGTCACTTAATATTATTGAATTACCGTAACGATTCAGCCCTATAGCCCGCGGTCCCCACCCGCGGCTATCGCGGCACCTGACCTCCCCTATCCCCTAGCCGGTTTCCATCAACTAAAACTGGCGCAAATTACGAAGATTCGCGATTGTGCCCCCTTTCCTGAACTCCGCTGTCAGCCGATATGCTCCGCACGCCAGCCTATGCGACGTTTAAGCACACTATCGCCTTTGGCAGCTATGCATCTAAATTATTTTCTCGCCATCTACGCATTTGATCACTATACTGCAAATGGCATATGCGTCCGACTTTGGACAACACCAGATAGGCCCAGACGTGACAGGAGATTTTGTTATGACAAGAGAAGCTCTAATTCAGGAAATTAACGAATTACCTGAGAATTTTGTTCTTTTTTTAAAGTCGCAAACAGGGACAACCGTTTCTAACGAAACTCTCACGACATCCCCAAAGAAATATCGCACAGCTGATGGATTTGAAGGATGTATTCACATATCCGAAGATTTTGATGAACCAAGAGGTTTGAAATGAAGATATATTCAAACGCGTCTTTAATCATCCTTCTCGGTTCAATAATTTCAGTGACGTTTTGGGGCTGCAATAAAACCGATCAAGAGTTCCATCAGGTAAAGTCTGCACAACAAGAGCAAGCAAAACAAGATTCGACCCAGACAAATACAATGGTTCCTGATCAAACCGGTAACACCAAACAGGAATCCAAGGAACAATCCGATCAACCAAATCCCGACGATGCATCAACCCCCTCTGAAGCTGTTTTAACCGATGACAATGACAATGATTCGTTCCCCATTGGTACCGAGCACCCAATGGTTAATGAAGATGATAAAGCCAAGTGGATCGACGTTAACCAACACTATACTCAGTGGTTATCAAGCAGGGATGCCCAAGAATCCACAGAACAGACTAAAGAATCAGCTACAAACACTGAATTACCTAAACCTGATTATTTAAAGAATGACAATATCAATCCTGATAACGACGACAATCTTATTACTAATGATATCGTTGAATATGATGAATCTGAGTATAAATTCTCTACTGTTTCCATTACGCCATGCGCAGGTGGTAAAGCTAAAAATACAGGGTGTGGAACAGAAGAGAGAACCATATTTATGACATTAACGCAGCGATGTTCGGCTAAAAGCGGACTATGTGAATATAATTTGGTTGACAATGAAATTGTATTTGAGGCAGGAAATAAATATAACATTCCCGGTGACAAGAAATGGATTCAACCAAGTTCTACCACAAGACCACTCGAAGGTAAGATGCTAGTGTATAAAGATTTTTTTGAAATGAATAAAGAAAAAAATTACAACACATAAAAAGCGATATTCTGTTAGAGTGTATAAAATGCATATACCATGGCTGCGCGGGAGAAATATTGATGATGTGAGCGATGAGCATGGTTTGGGTAAAGATGCGCTTGTCCGAGAGATGTGTCAGATCCAGAATGATAAGGTGAGTAATGATTGTCAATGTAATATCATAAAAGATGTGAATGACGATTATTTAGTTGAAGATAAAGATTTAATTGAAGATAATGTGATTCATCTCGGCATTGGGAAGCCTGTGTATTGCAAGGATACAGATAAGTGATGGGTTTGCGCCGTCGATACGACTCGTACCTGATCTGTTCCGAGAAATTAAAGGCATTGACATCACCAAAAAGTATGGTTATTTTCTTTAACGGGGGAAGAGTACTGGGAAATGAGAGGAGTATGTCATGAGACAGTTAATTATATTTTGCGTTTTTTTGCTGGCTATTCCGGGAATTGCATTTTCGCAGGAAGCGGATAATCAAACAGCTGAACCCCAGACTCGAAAAGCTGTACAGCCCCAAAAGGATAAAGGGGAAACAGCTCGTGTCAATGCGGCAATAGAGTATGTTTACAGCCAGGTGATGAGCTGGACACCGATATTTGACGCCTGTACTCAGGATGCAACAGACAGTATTGATATAGTACTCCTATATGGTTGCAAAGGAAATATCGAACTGATAAGTAAGACATCCGATTGTATAAAAGAAGGCCTTCCCAAAAAATTTGATATTGATATCACGAAAGACGTCTGTGTCTGTAAAGAAGGAAGAATTAAATTTACGTATAATAAATCTGACGGAATAACGATAAAGCAAAAGACAAGAATCGGTATTGTCAATTCGAATAAATATTGCAGTATTTATCGTTTCAAACGCTCTCACGAAAAAACATTTAAGTCTCATCAAGAACATGTTAAACATTAGGATTCAATAGGTACTGTCAAGAAATTCAGCTAATGGAGGATATTATGAAATACAATTATATTAGACTTAATTTCTTGTCAATTGCGGTTGTCATCATTGCAATGCTACTATCGATCGCCAGCAGTGCTGCACCGAAAAAGCCTGCATTAAAGCCGGAACCCAAGGTCACTCAGAAGCCTTTTGTCTTTACAATATCCTCTGATATCGAATCTAAAAATGCAACAGTAGTCATTGGGATCCATATTCATTCCCTGGACCAGTCGTCCTATTTTTCCGTGAAGAATAACGAAGTCGTTGAAGTCAATGAAGAACCATACACGGTTAAATATGATTTAGACTGCGATGGCGACGGTGAATATGAACATATTGGAAAAATTGATTATCAGACGTGTGTCTTTCAGCGCAATTCGGGGAATCATCAGATTAAAATCCGTGGCGAAATACCATCCATAAGATTATGCGACATGGAGGATGTTTCTGATACCCAGCAATCCGTAGATAATTCAGCCGCAGTTATTTCGGTGGATGACTGGGGAGATGTCGCTTGGAAAAGCATGGAAAGTTTTGCGGCCGAATGCAAGTCTCTCAAGACGATTCCTTCTAATGCACCTCGGCTAAAAGATGTAAAAAACACTTCCTGTATGTTTAAAAATGCAGAATCATTCAATCAGTACATAAATCATTGGAATATGTCCAATGTCAGGGATATGAATGAAATGTTTTATGGCGCAAAGACATTTAATCAGCCACTCGACAAATGGAATGTTTCAAAAGTTATCGATATGTCTTATATGTTTGGGGATGCGACTTCATTCAACCAGCCATTGAACAGTTGGAATGTGTCGAATGCTTGTTATATGGAAGACATGTTTTCGGGCGCATCTTCATTCAGTCACTATTCTTCC
>JAZODZ010000329.1:0-1980 GCA_045597285.1 Myxococcota bacterium | reverse complement strand
AACCGGCACCACCGGGGCGAAGTGAGGATGCGGCGCGGGAGGAACCGGCGCCACCGGGGCGACGTGCGGATGCGGCGCGGGAGGGGCTGGCGGCATTGGTGCAGGTTGTGCTGGCGGCATGGCACCTACGGCTCTTCGGACTTCTTCTTTGGACGAGTCGAAGGCGAACGCGGAATAAATGGTGAACCAGTTGTTTTTGTCAATTGTATTGGGGTACATCTTGATGGCGGCATAGACTTTGGCATCGTCAAAATCGATGGCATCCAGGATTTCACGGACATCGGAACACATAAATTGATTGCCCGAATTGACAAGGGAATCGACGACAGCGCGTTTGCTGTCCGAAAACGGCGCGTTAGCAACGGCAGCTTTGGCGGCATGGATGTCGACGCGCATGCTGTGGACGGGACCCGGGTGATGATGTGGCTAGGCATAACTGACTGCTGGAACCGCAAAAGCGAGAATGGCTGCGGTAAATAATGCGGATTTTAAGAATCTCATGATGAACTCCAAAATTAGAAGAAAGTCGAGCTGGTTTGTTCGAAATCAGCTGGGAACGCGTTAAATCAAGATTGATGCCAATCAACAAAAATATATCGTAATGATTGCTATCACGGTTGTGTTGGAAATGCAGAATACCTTTATTTATGCGGTGTTGATGGCGTTATGGTAATGGGAACACGGTATCGTTTGGGTGGCACGGCTGTCTACTGCCTATTGCCTGGTTTCGACTGGATTGCGTATAGAAACACCATTAGGGGCTGAAAGTTACCTACGGAATGATTTTCATTACAATATTGACAATTTCCGTCATCATCCTCACAATGACTCGAACGGTCTCTGTGAGACGCATTATACAGGCCATCCAAAGGACGGCTTAAAGAACCGTATTAGTCGGGTATCGGCGTGTTTACTCGCCTTCAGACAGATGCCCCGTCGGATTTTAAAGCCTTCCATTTCAATCTGCACATTGGAGGAAACCGCACATGAACGCCGACAAGACAGTACTTACCCAATGGACCAAGGAAGACCAGGACAACCAGAATCTTCACTTGCAACGCATCCTCGACAGAATTCGAGTCAAGACAAAGCGCCAGGCATCTTCAGTGGTTATCTTCGACTTGGATGGGACGCTGTATGACAACCGTCCCAGAACCATGTACATCATGCGGCAGATTGCCGATCAGTTTTACGATCAGATGCCTCAGCTCGTGCAGGCGATCGAAAATGGCGAAATCAACAAACTGGATAATTACGAGTATGGTCCGGAAGCTTCGCTGGCACGGTTGGGCGTCACTGACGAGAACGAAATCAAGTTGGCCAAGGCTGAATGGGCCAAACGCTTCTTCACCGACTATTATCAGCAGTATGACGTGCCCCTGCCCGGCGCGAAAAAGTTCGTTTGCGATGTCTATGAGGCGGGTGCCACGGTAATTTATCTGACCGGACGCGATGTCAATATGTTAGTTGGCCTGACGCAAACGTTGCGTATGTGTGGTTTTCCGGTGGGTGTGGTCGGCACCATGACGATGACCAAAAAAGACTTCAATCAGGACGACGGCATGTTCAAAGATGAGGTTGCGGCCTATCTGGATCGTCTAGGCGAAGTCGTGGGCATCTTCGAGAACGAACCGGCCAACAGCAATCTGTTCCAGAAGAATTTCCCGGGGGCCACGTCAATGTTTTTGCTGACTCAGCACAGACCGGACGCACCCGCGCTGGATGACGGCATCACACCTATTCGCGATTTCCGCATTCTCAAGGATTAATTCGTTCGCCTATGCCAGGACGTGACGATAACACGTCTTAGGCATACGCTTTTAAAATCGCCGCAGGCGATGGTAAAACCATCGCCTGAATTTGGGCAAAAAAAAGCCGGCGACGTTCTACTCTCCCACGCAGTCACCCACGCAGTACCATCGACGCAAAAGAGCTTAACTTCCGAGTTCGGGATGGGATCGGGTGTGGCCTCTTCGCTAA
>JAZODZ010000328.1:0-4608 GCA_045597285.1 Myxococcota bacterium | reverse complement strand
TGTTGATACAGGACAAGTTAGATATGCTGGATACCATACCATAATTGCACACTCAAAAAATGAGGAAACTAGTCGGTATTTTGGCTATCTATTTTCAACGAATGCATGGAAAACTCAAATTCGTCAATCTGCATCTGGAGTTAAAGTTTATAGTATCACTCAGGAAATACTCAAAAATGCCTATTTATTGAATCCTCCGATTGTAATACAGCAACGCATCGTCTCCTACCTAGACACGAAATGTGCAGAGATCGACGTATTGATGGCGGCGAACGACAAAACGATTTCGCAGCTCAGGGAGTATCGCCAGAGCATCATTTTTGAGGCCGTAACGGGCAAGATGGAGATATGATACATAGCGTGCTACCCGCGCACTGCTATTTTAGAAAAGAATCACATGTGGCAATTACCAGACATTTTCGACGATGTGTGTCGAAAATCCAATGACAGGAATTACGGCAATGCAAACAAACGAGGAATTCAATATCACCGGGTATGATCGACTGTTCGTTGCGATCAAACAGCGTATCGACGAAGCGAAAAATAAGGTTGCCGTAGAAGTTAACTATGCAATGACCGCCTTGTATTGGGAGATCGGCAACACCATCAATACAGGCGTGCTTTGTGATGGCCGGGCAGACTATGGCAGACAGGTGGTTGCAAAGCTGGCCAGGCAGTTACAGCAGGAATACGGTAGCCAAAGCTTTTCCGAGAAGAATCTGCGTCGAATGATGCAGTTTGCTTCGGTTTTCCCGAACCGGGAAATTGTCGCATCGGTGTTGCGACAATTTTCATGGAGTCATTTTACTCTGCTGATCCCCATCCAGGACGAACTGAAACGCAACTTTTACATGGAAATGTGTCGGATTGAGCATTGGAGTGTCCGCACATTGCGGCAAAAGATCGATGGTATGTTGTATGAGCGTACAACTATCAGCAAACAATGCGACGATGTGATCAAACAGGACTTAAAATTCTTAAAGGAAAAGGATAAAATGTCGCCTGACCTCGTTTTCAGAGATCCATATTTTCTTGATTTTCTCGGACTCCATGACAGTTATTCTGAGAAAGATGTTGAAAATGCAATTTTGTCGGAGATGGAAAAATTCATCAGCGAGTTCGGGACGGATTTCGCATTTTTGGCCCGGCAAAAGAGAATCACCATCGATAATGAGGATTATTATATTGATCTTCTATTTTTTCATAGACGGCTGCATTGTCTCGTTGCCATTGATTTAAAACTCGGCGAATTTAAGGCAGCCTATAAAGGACAGATGGAGCTATATCTGCGCTGGCTTGAAAAGTATGATCGCGTAGAAGGCGAATATCCGCCTATTGGATTGATTCTATGTGCGGGAAAAAACCAAGAACATGTAGAACTCATGTATTTGGATGAAAGTAACATCCGTGTTGCAGAATATATGTTGCAGTTGCCAGAAAAGAGATTACTCGAAGATAAATTAAACAAAGCGGTTGCGTATGCCAAAAACAAACTCCAAATTGGCGAGATAAATGCCGCGAGTGGCGAGATAAATGCCACGAGTGGCGAGATAAATGTCGCAAGTGAGATAAATAGCCAAAGTGGCGAGATAAATGCCACGAGTGGCGAGATAACAGAAGGAAATATCGAGAAATTGCTGCGGATCATTGCAGAAAACCCTGGGATCAAGCGGTCAAGGCTTCATGAATGCATGGGAATTCCCCTGCGGACATTGGATCGTTTACTGAGTGCGTTGGCAAAAGCGCCAGAGCCTAGAATTCGGTATATTGGGTCTAAAAAAACGGGCGGTTGGTTTGTTTCGTAAAACAGAGAATAAAGGATAAATCATCATGGCAGAGCGTGACTTGAAAGAAAATCCGTTTCGGGATGAAATCTATGCCTATCTTTTGGCGCATGGCTATTGTGCCGGTCAGGCATCAGATTACGATTTTGCCAACGCGCTTGACACTGCGAAGCTGTTTGATTTTTTGGAAGCGACGCAACCGGCGGAGTTAAAGAAACTGCAAAATACTTACGGCAGTCGGTATAAAACGCGTTTTGTGGAGTTGTTGTGTCAGAAAATCGAACATCGAGGCCTTTTGACATCACTTAATGAATGGGTTGAGGATTATGCCAGTGGTGCAAAAATCCGAATTGCCTATTTTAAGTCCGGTTTGAAATCCATGTCAGAAGGGCTGTCATTGTACGAAAAGAATGTCTTTTCTGTTCGACGTGAATTTGTCTATGAGCAGAAGAAAGATCCGCATCGCGTAGACCTCGCTCTGTTTTTGAACGGCATTCCTCTGGTCATGATTGAGCTTAAAAAGCAAACTGCTGGTCAGAAAGCGCTGTTTGAGGGAACGAAACAGTTTTGTACAACCCGAAATCCCAACGAACTGATTTTTTCGTTCAACCGCCGAACCCTGATCTACTTCGCGATGGATGAAATGGTTGCCTTTGTTACGACACGTCTTGATCGCAAAGATACGCGTTTTTTGCCCTTTAATCGTGGAACAGAGGACGAGGGAGCCGGTAATCCCGTTGTTCCTGGCAAGCATTGTACTTCGTATATCTGGGAACAAATTCTTCAAAAAGTCATGATGCTCCGCATCATCCGTGAGTTTATGTTTATCGATGGCGAGGGTAAAATGATTTTTCCTCGTTATCATCAGCTGCGAGCCGTGTTACGTTGCGAACAGGATGTGCTGGAGAATGGGATTGGTGGCCGCTATCTGATATGGCACAGTGCCGGGAGTGGAAAGACGAAGACGATTGCCTGGCTTGCCAAGCGCATGATCAATCATCCGGAAGTGAATACCGTCATTGTCATTAGTGATCGAACGGTCATCGACGGGCAACTTGGGCAAGAATTACAAAATGTGGATGGAAAACGTGGCGTAGCGCAGCACATCGATACTACAGCCCAGGAATTAAAGGATAAACTGAATGCCGGTGGATATGTCATCATCACGACGTTGCAGAAATTCCGTCCCATCCTGAATGAAATTCAGCGTTTTGAGAACCGCAAATATGCTATCATCATTGACGAAGCGCACTCCTCAACGGCAGGAAAATCCATGTCGAGGGCGTTGGAAACACTGACAGGAAAGTCATTGTCTGAAGCCATAGACCTGGATGAACTATACGATGAACTGGAAGACGATCAGAATCAGTTGTTAAAAAGCAGTTCTGCCATTAAAAATACAAAGAATGTCAGCTACTTTGCCTTTACAGCGACACCAAAAACAGAAACGATAGAGTTGTTTGGCACGAGAACCGAGGCAGGAAAGAAATATTTTGACAAATACTCGATGAAACAAGCCATCGAGGAGCGGTTTATCCTAAATCCTTTGCAATGTTATTCTTCTTTTAAAGACTATTATCAAATCCGAAAGAAAAAAGATGATGAAACGGAGTATGAAAGTGCAGGAGTACAAGCCGCGATCCTGAATTATGTCACGACTTCTGATGATGTGATTCAGACCAAAACGGAAATTATGCTGGACGATTTTGTGCAAAAAAGGCAGGGATGGCTTTCGGGAAACGCAAAGGCCATGATTGTGACGCCATCACGAAAGCATGCGGTTTGCTATAAGCTGGCGGTGGATAAATATTTAAAAGCGCATGGGTGTCACTTCCGTTCCTGCGTGGCTTTTACGGGGAAGATTGAACTGGACGGTACGGAATTTACAGAAGAGAATTTAAACAAAGGTTTCAAAGAAAACGGTGTGCCTTACGATATCAAATCCATTATTCACAATCATGCGGATTGCCGCATCATTATTGTTGCGGATAAGTTGCAAACTGGGTTTGATGAAGATGCACTGTGCGTTATGTATATCGACAAAAAACTCGGTAGTGCTGTCAAAGCGGTGCAAACGATCTCACGATTGAACCGTCCTTCAAGGAACAAGCTGACTTTTGTCATGGATTTCGTAAATGCACCGAGTGATATTCAGGCCTATTTTGTACAGTATTATGGTGGGGAAATCTATTTGCCTTCCGAGAACGAAACCGATCCGAATGTCCTCTTTATGAAAAGAGATCACATCATGGATTATGGTGTGATGACTTACTCTGACATTAAGAAGTTTTACCAACTTATGATGTCGGAGGCGGAGACGTGCAGCAGTGAGATGACATCTATCATGGCTTCAATGATGGAATCCTATCGTCGGTTGAACCCAGAATGTCAAAAGATGTTCTGTATGGAACTCAATCGGTTCTGTAAATTATTCTATTACATTTCGGCTGTTTACAACTCATGGAATCAAGACCTTGAAATGCTGGCTGTCGTCTTTAATGTTCTATACAAAGTTCTCCACGTCAGGGATGAGACACCCGTCATGGATGCTTCGGAACTCGTAGAACTCGTAGATTACTCCACAAAAGCAGTCCAAGAGGAGTTTTCGATCGATTTAAAGACAGAAAGCCATGAATTTGACGCAATTTCTACGGATGTTGTTCCCGTTGAAAAGACAACATCACAAATTGACGAGATTATAGAGAAATTCAATCTCAAATATGCCAATGCCGAGGTTGAAATTAACCATATTATTGATGAGTTGTGTCAAGATATCGCATTGCAATCCAACATCCGTAACAGCAGTACCAGTGCCTATGAATCC
>JAZODZ010000327.1:0-16208 GCA_045597285.1 Myxococcota bacterium | reverse complement strand
CCGTACCAGCCGCCGCCGCCGCCGCCGAGATCCTGGTTGATGCCGGGCGCACCGCCGACGCCGAACGCATTGCCCGACGTCTGCGTGCCGGCAACGATGACGTTTGCCACGCCGTTTTGCTTGCCGCGGATGCCTTCGGTGCCGCCGCCCGCGCCGGCCGTGCCGTCGTTCCAGCAGTTGACGCATTCATCGGATCCCGTCGAATGGTCATCGGAACCGCCGCCGCCGCCTGCCACAATCACGCGGTGATAAAGCGTGTCGCCGCCGATGCGGATATCGGAAGCGCCGCCGCCGCCAAACCCGCACGCGGCATGGTTCGACTCGAGGCACGTCGCACCGCCGCCGCCGTTGCATCCCTGTCCGATGGCAGAACCGCCGACCTTGCCATACTCGCCTTTGTAACCCACGGTGCCGAAATGCAGATAAGCCGTCGTCTTGGCCGTCAGCGTCAGGATGCCTTCGGCATAGCCGCCGAGGCCGCCATGCGAACTCAGGCTCTGATTGTTATTGACATCGTCGCCGCCCGATGCACCCCAGACCTGCAGCTTGTATCGCCCGGGCAGAAGCGTCACGGACTGGCTGCAGGCCGTCACGGCACCGCTCGCCTTTGTGTTCCCCGTCACCGACTCGAGCGATTTGTAAGTCACGCTGACTTTGTCGCTCTTGCCGTTGTACGCATTCGAACTCGATGCCGTGCCCGTGATATTCGCATAAGTCCAGGCATTGCCTGCCAGAGACCCGTTTGTCGTAACCGTCACCGTTTGCGGCGTGTTCCAGTTGGACGGCGTAAAGCTCACGCTGTTCTTGCTGAACCCTAATACGGATGAGGACGAGACAAGGCTTACCGTGACATCCGAAGCGGGTTCCATGCTCAGAGACACGGAAAGCGTCGTCGACGGTGCAGACGGCGTGAGCAAAGCGTTCGTGATATTGAGATCGACGACGGGCGTGTCATCATCCATAATCGTCGCGGCAACCGAACCTTTGAGGCCGGCAAATATCGTGTCATCTGAAGTGGATGAAAGCGAGACAGTGGCATTGCGCTGCCCGTTGAGGTCGGCAATTTTGTTGTCGACGCCAGTCACGGTCACGGTCTGTGGCTTGTTCCAGTCGGACAACGTGAAGGTCAGCGAAGTCGGCGAAACGGTCAGGGCGCCGGTATTGTTGGATGTTACGCCGACGGTGACGGTTTTCGACTCGGGCTGTGCCGCAAGTGCGACCGTGAATGTGTCTTTGCCACCGTTTTCGTTGACGGTCAGACTGGATTTGCTGACGACAAGCCCGGCCTTGTCATCGTCTTCTGTCGTGACTTTCCAGGCTTCGAGTGTAAGCGATTTGAAATTGTCGTCAGCGGTATCCGACACTTTGAGGGAAATCTTCGATACCTGCGGGCCGTCGACGAGATGATCGTCGACGCCAGTCACGGTCACGGTCTGCGATTTGTCCCAATCGGACGGCGTAAAGGTGAGCGTGGCGGGCGACACTTTTGTTTCGGTCGCGTCATCGGTCGAAACGGCAACGACGACATCGGCGGTAGGTTTCGACGAAAGACGGACCTCGAAATTCACGGACGAACCGGCTTCGGTCACGTTCGTCGAGGAACTGGCCGGCAGCGTGAACGCGGCGATATCCGTGTTGCGGTTCGTGCCCGTGACTGTCCGGACAAAGTTGTAATCCGGGTCATCTGAGGTGAATGTCACGGTAATTTCGAAGGGCTCGTCGGGATCGATGATGTGATCGGCCACGCCCGTCACCTTGACGCTATTTTCCTGGTTCCATGCGGATTTGCCAATGGTCACTTCGGTCGCGTCGAGGACAATTTCGTCCTCGTTTTTCGTGATTTTGAGCGTCGCCTTGACATCGGCTTTCGGCGCGGTCGTCAGATAGAAACTGAACGATGCGCTGGAAGGTGTTTCATCGGTGACGATTTCGGTCTTGGAAAACGTCGCCGAGGGCGAATCGTCGTCCATATTCTTGATGCTGACGGGATCGATGACGACACTGCTATAGTTCGCGTCGTCGGACTGCACGGCAAACGTGACATCGAATACGACTTCGCCGTCATGTTCCTTGTCATCGACGCCGGTCACGATGACGACGATGGGCTTGTCCCAGTCTTCGGGCTGGACGGTCACGGTGTTGCCGGCGTTTCCGCCGACGGACGTGATGACGCCTTCGGAGGTGTCGGACGAACTGAGCGTAAGGGTGACGGGCTGGGACGGCCTGGATGCGAAGGACAGGGAGAACTCGGCAGTTGTGCCGGCTTCGGAGGTCACGAGGTTATCGGCATTGATGGGATTAATCGCAGCTTTGTCGACATCGAGATTGGTCAGCTTGTCGGTCTGGAAGGTCAGACCGTCGAACTCGGGATCGTCGCTGTGGGATGTCATTTTGACGGCATATTCCTGATCCCCGTCGACGGCGTGATCGGCGAGCCCTGTGACATTGACGTAATGGGGTTCGCTCCAGTTGTCGGGCGTAATGACGATATTGGTGCAGTCTACCTCGGCCTCGTCGGCGCTTTCAGGCGGGACGATTTCGCAGGTGAACGTGACATTCTGTGCGGGGATATGGTTGAGGCTGACTTCGAACGAAGCCGTTTTGCCGTGTTCATCGGTCGTAGGGTCTTCGATGCGCCCTGAAACGATGGCCGGGTCAGAATTGAACTGGCACGTTCCGTCCTCGATACAAACCTTGTCCTGCGGGCAAACTACGCCGACGCATTTGTCGTAAACACAGGTGCCTTTTGAGCATGTCATGCCTTCGTCGCAGGGGTGATCGGCGAGCGGGAGGCATTCGTCATCGATACAGTTCCCGGCGACACAGGAACGGCCGGCGTCGCAGACCGATCCGATACAGGCTTCTTCCTCACAGTTTCCCTTGATGCAAATCCAGCCGGGATCACACTTTTTATCGACGCAGCCATCATCGACGCACGTGCCGTCAACGCACATCTGGTTTTCGTCGCATTTTTTCTCGACTTTGTAATCCTTGCCTTCTTCATCGACAGCACATTTCGTGTCGATACATTCTCCGAGCGGCGAAAGGGAAGTCACGGCGCATGTCTGGCCGTCGTTGCACTGGATGTTTTCGCAGGGCTTACGGTCTCGGCAATTTCCGTCGTCGCAAATCTGCCCGTCGACGGTGCAGGTCACGTTGCGGCATGGATCGATGGGCTCGCAATGGTTGTTATCGACGCATTCTTCGGTCGCGGGATTGCACGAAAGGATGCCGCCGCATATCGAATCGCCGGGTACGCAGTCGTCGTTCAGGCATACCTGGCCTTCGGGGCAGACCTGATTGGAACAGACACGCGAGGTATCGACGCAACTGCCGTCTTTGCATGTCTGCGTGTCGGTACAGAGGGCATCGCCGCAAATCTTCGCGTTGTCGATGCATTTTCCGTCTTTGCACGTCTGCGTGTCGGTACACACGGCGTCTCCGCAAATCTTCGCGTTGTCGATGCAGCTTCCGTCTTTGCACGTCTGCGTGTCGGTGCAGACGGCATCGCCGCAAATCTTCGACAAATCGACGCAACTGCCGTCTTTACAAACCTGTATGTCGGTACACACGGTGTCGCCGCACTGGCCGTTGCCCTGGCTGTTGCTGCTGCTGTCATCACTGCAGGCATAAAGCCCCAGCGCGGCAAGGCTAATCAACGAAACGCGAATATAACGGTTCAGGAATCTAACAGGTTTCTTCATAAACACCCCTTTCGAAAGAGTCTCAAAAAAAACACGAAAATTCTATCGACAAAAGGGGGCGCTTTCAATCAAAACTGCTTAATTTTCGACATCGACCCAAACGCCATTGATGAGGAGCTGGTAGGGACGGAAATTCGTCTTGTACTCCATCTTTCGGCATCCCTGAACCCACAAACCGGGATAGAAAAAGGGGATATCGAGGTGCCCGGTCAGACAGATTTCGGCGAGCATCGAAAAAGTGCCGACAGACCGATGCGCAAATTCGGGGTCAAAAAAGTGGTAGACACTCGAAAGCGCCCTGAATGGAATGATGTCGGCGATGGTAATGCCAATGATTCTGTCATCGAGCCGATATTGCAGTTCGGCGGATGACGGCAGCAGGCAGTATGTCGATTTGGCCAGGCTCTCTTTCGTGCATTCCTGCGGCGAATCGGGATGCTGGAATTTCATATATCTCTGATAAATATCGAATATTTCATCGGTGAGGTGTGGGACGGTGATCACGATGTCGACATCGGCATTCTTGTTGAGGATATGCCGTTGCTTCTTGGACGGGCGGAATCGATGGGGATCGATGCGCATGGGGACGCACTTAGAACACTTTTCGCACGCCGCCGTATACATGATGTCGCCGCTGTGCCGATATCCACGCTCGATGAGGTCGGCATGAATCAAATTGGGAAGATTTGGACACCGAAGCGCCATCAGCGTTTCGTCTTCGCCAGCAAGATAGGCGCATTGCCCGCAATGAAACGGGCGCATTTGTGCAAGAAAATCGTCGAGATCAAACATATCAAAGCCTGAGCCCCAAATTAAACGCGCCTCATCGCATAACCCACGGAAATGTGGTGCGGCGTATCGGCAACGCCGATAGCCGCACCCATCGCACGGCGTATCGGCAACGCCGATAGCCGTGTCCCAAAATTAATTCACGCCGCACGATTCCAGAAGGATTTCGTCGGTATTGTTTTTATCGTTGCACTCGACAGTCGTTTTGCCGCCCTGTCCGTCGTCATTTGCGATCATGCGGATGCGTTTGCCGACGATATCGGTGTCATTGAGCGTACACGAAACCGAGTCGCAGCCGCCAATGGGAACATTCGTAGCCGTATAGGCGGTGCAATACTTGGTGCCCAGATTGCCGTCCGTAACATCGTAAAACGATGCGGGCATTTTGGATGCGACCATTTTCGTGCCGCGGTTGCATACCACGCCCGTCAGCGTGATCTCGTTCGACTCGGACGAATGGACGCAGAGATTGTCCTTGTTGAGCTTGCACGTGATGTCGGGGGCGGCATTCTTGCCACGAACGCCCTGGACGTTCTGTCGGAAGTTGTTCAGACCGCTCTGTTTGAAATTCTGAACCCACTTCGATGTTTGCGGAATCGTCTGATCGTCATTGATGTTTGTAATCGTATAAATGTGCTGGTTCCACAGGTTGCGGGAACTCGTCCAGCGGTCGAGGCGGTCGCGCAAAACGCGCACGCCGGTCATAAACTGCGTCTGCGGATGTATGGCGCGGCAGACCTTGCCGTCTGCCTGTTCTGCCGCAGTCAGCGCATCGACACAGCCATTTTCATAGACACCGGCTTTGGCATTGCACTGCTGATAATCCGTACAACGGCAGAGCTCGTTTTTGCATACGCCCGAATAGCAGTCGTCATCCTTTCTGCAGCCGAGGCCGTGATGGATCGGATCGATGGCATAGGTCCTGCCGTCCGGACCGGTCGTCTGCACGGCGTTGGTACACGTCACACTGCAGTTATTGTTAGACCCAACAATGATTTCCGCCGATTCGTCGTTATCGACATCCGCAATGATTGGATATTCATACCAGGTGCAGCTCGTATGATGCGACGAGAAGAGGACATTACCCGTCGGGCCGTCGTAAACGCGTGTAAAACACTCGTCGGCATAGACGGCTTCCATGATGCCGTCGCCGTCAAAGTCGAACAGTGAGGATCCTGTCGAGGCGCTGGAGAAATCCTGAGAAGTATTCTGCCAGAGCGTATAATCTGCGATGCAGCCATCGACGCCGGCTTTGCACAACGGATCATAGATTCGGTAATAGTGACCAAACGCGGTGGCTACTTCCGGGCGTTGATCGCCGTCAAAATCGCCGACGGTGCACGGCCCGCCGCCATCGCTGACGGGCATATTGAATATGAGCTTGCCTTCCAAAGTATGGATATTCACACCACCGCTGCAACCGACGATCTCGGCAATGCCGTCGAACTGCGTGAAATCAAACGTTCCGTCATCTTTGGGGGTACCGAAATCGGCGTAGGCATGGTGCCATGGCGTGCTGCGGTTGGCGTACGGTCTGGCAACCCATCGCGATGAAGCGTCGTCCCATGCATATGTCACATTGTTGCCAATGGCTTCGACAATGCCGTCGCCATCGAGATCGGCGACCGTCGTATAATTGAGCTCTCCGATTTCCTGATTCGGATTGAGCCTTATTCCCGTCAGCGAATCGAACACCTCGCCGTTGTTGCTTATGACTTCCGGAATGCCGTCGTTGTTGATATCGTGAACGGCCGGACCGCCAGCCCCCATCGACGTGGCATGATTGGTCGTATGCCACCAGGTGACATATTTTTTCTCCGTGTCATCCCAATGGAACGCCACGATGCCGTATCCGCCAGTCGCGCCATGTGATGTGTCCTGGGCACTTCCACGCCCGGCAAATATCTCGACAAAAGTATCGTTGTCGACGTCAGCCGCGGCAAGATTCGACGAGCCAATGACGTGATTTAAATTGTCAAAAATATTCTCATGCAGCTTGCAGGTCTCGCCATTCAGAATGCGAATGACACTGTTGCAGTTGAAGTTGGTGCCGCTGCTGGAATCGCTTCCGCCGTCCCGGCAGTTGTACGTTCCGAATACAATCTCATTGGCAGTGCCCGAATCATGCGGGGTGTTGATGACAATCGGTGTCGTCAGCACGTTGACATGACCGGGATAAGGATCGCCTTCCTCCGGTCCCGTCCATTCGCATTGAACGTCGGCTTCGAACAGACCCTGCACCGTCTCATACTGGCATCCTTCGTTGACCTCCGTTCGCGGCCCTTCGCCGTAGGGCAGGCAGACGCCCTTGACCTTACATTCATCCTCGGTGCAGCAATAGGTATCGGCCAGACACTCGTGATCGCCCTCACATCCATGCGATTCGATGCATTTGCCGTCGTAACATACTTCTTTGTCGTTTGCACACGGATGAAGCTCATCGCAGTCTTTGGCAACGGGTTTGCGGCATTTCCCGTCGATACAGACGAGCCCGACTTCGTGATTACATGAAAGATTGGCATCTTCGTCGCAGACGTCGCCAATCGCGCCGTTGTTCATGCAAATGCCTTTTTCTGCATGACAGATCAGGCCGGCCTCGCAATAAGTGTCAGCACCACTGCAATCCTCGCCAAGTTCCAACGGTTTGTAGCATACGAGCAGGTCTTCGTCGCAGGCGAGCCCTGGTTTGCAGGCATGACCTTTCGTCGGGGTACAGTCTTCGTCGATGTCCATTTCGATGGTACAAATCGAATTGATGCATTTGCCTTCGGTGCAGACGGCATTCTCGCAGGATTCGCCGACCGTTGCGGGGGTGCGGCATACCGATTCGAGGCATTTCAGCCCCTCTTTGCACGAAGAATCATCCTCGCAAGTGTCTCCTTCTCCCGAAACCGGATTCTTGCAAATGCTGGCATCAGAACATTCCAGTCCCTTGTTGCAGATGTGTGTTTTATCGCACTTTTTGCCGACGCCGACATGCGTGACGCAGATTTTACCTTCGCAGAAGAGTTTGTCTTCGCATTCGAGTTCAGCACACGATTCACCCAGTTTGGCTTTGGGATCCGGCGTTACGACAGGAGGCGGTTCCTGTGTCTTGCCATTTTCATTATTTCCAGTGTTCGATGAGTCGTCACTGCACGCGCACAAAATGCACGAAGCCGCCAAAAGTACCCATAACCGGCTGTTTCCTTTCATGTCTTTAACCTCTTATGCGTTGTAAAATCACAGAATTCCTCAAAAGGTCCCTAACCCAAAAACTCGTCAGTGTATAGTTTGAAAACGACGATTTCAAGGGGGCAGAGTGCAAGTATTCAGACCTCACCCGCCGCTATGCGGCACCCTCTCCCAATGGGAGAGGGAAATGGGTTCGCTATGCTCACCCGTTGTTGCACATAAGATTATGCATTTTTTTACACAGACCTTACCTATCCGCGATTTGATACTAAGAGAAATCATCAGCGCCCTGAAAGGGCGCAATGTTTCAGCCCGGGGTGAGTGCAAGAACAGAAGCAGTAACTATTCAGCCCAAGACAAAAGCTTTCATATTTGTAGCCCCCGGTTGCGTTAGCTACCGGGGGTTAGCGGCTACATACATGGAACGCCTAACGGCGTTCGTTGTCTCACGACTTTGCGTAAACCATGAATGGGAGAGGGGCCCCCGAAAAAAATATCAAAAAAAAATGACCTCCAAGTGTCACAAAATAATTTTTTTGTCATCATCTTGTGTGTGTGCGTTGATGCTCGACATGAGGAGGTAAAAGTGTACGCAACTGGCTTTACATAAGGGTTTTAGCATTGACCATCAGATCGTGTGGCTCGCAGTCACCGTCGCACTCTGAATAATTATCAGTCATATTAACATGGAGGGGCTATGATAGAATCCAATATGAATTCGAGCAATGATGCGGATTATCGTCGTCTTAGTGACGCCGCTTGCAAGCAACTTCTCGGTGATAAACTCATTCTTGCCTGTATATTGCGGGAATGCGTACCGGAGTTTACGAATTGTCACGTCAACGATATTGAAACCAAATATATTGAGGGCGAACCGGAAATCGGGACAGTCGGCGTATTTCCCGAAACGACCAATCCGCCAAAGAAAAGCAAGGCAGGAAGAGTTCACGGCATGAATTGCGAGGATACAACGGATACCGAGGGAACAGTCACGTTCGATATTCGGTTCTATGCGCTCACGCCGACTAAAGAACGCGTCAAATTGATTATCAATGTCGAGGCGCAGAACGATTTTCACCCTGGCTATCCGTTGATTAAACGCGCAATTTTTTATGGCTGTCGGCAGATTTCGGCTCAATATGGGATAGAATTTGAACATTCGCATTACGAAGACATCAAAAAAGTCTATTCGATTTGGGTTTGCTTTGATCCGCCCCAGTATCGGCACAACACGATTACTGCTTATGGATTTGGTGAAAGATATATCGTGGGCGAGGTTCATGAGAACAAGGCGAATTACGATCTGATGAGTACCATCATGATTTGCCTTGGAAACAAAGAGGATGAACGCTATACTGGTCTGCTAAAGCTCCTGGATGTATGGCTTTCCAGGAACTCGATCGATGAAAAACGTGCGGCACTCAAAGACATTTTTGATGCCGAAATGCCGCAACGTCTCCTCGAAAAGGAGGTCAAAATGTGCAATTACAGCGATTTTGTCGAAAATCGCGGTCGTAAGGAAGGGCTTAAAAAAGGCAAAGCCGAGGATCTCATCAATTTGATGGATAGCTTAAAGCTTTCAATAGAGCAGGCCATGAACAGCCTAAAAATTCCCGAATCCGAATGGGATGAGTACCGCAAACTCGTTCAAGAACTTGGAGTACATCCTGTCAGCTGAAGCCAGGAACTCGATCGATGAAAGGCGTGCGGCACTCAAAGACATTTTTGATGCCGAAATACCGCAACGTCTCCTCGAAAAGGAGGTCAAAATGTGCAATTACAGCGATTTTGTCGAAAATCGCGGTCGTAAGGAAGGGCTTAAAAAAGGCAAAGCTGAGGCTCTCGTCAATTTGATGAAGAAGCTGAAGCTGTCTATTGATCAGGCAATGGATGCACTTTGCATCCCCGAATCCGAATGGGATGAGTACCGCAGACTCGTTCAAGAACTTGGAGTACATCCTGTCGGCTGAAGCCAGGAACTCGATTGATGAAAAACGTGCGGCACTTAAAGACATTTTTGATGCCGAAATGCCGCAGCGTCTCCTCGAAAAGGCAAAATGTGCAATTACAGCGATTTTGTAGCGAATCGCAGTCATAAAGAAGGGCTTAAAAAAGGCAAAGTCGAGGATCTCATCAATTTGATGAAGAAGCTGAAGCTGTCTATTGATCAGGCAATGGATGCACTTTGCATCCCCGAATCCGAATGGACCCACGGTTATGATTACGGCGCCTTCCAGGCGCTGGCGGATGCGCTTACGGGTTCTTGAAAGGGAGAGAGGAAGGAGAAGAGAGCGGCTAATGTGACTGGTCTTGCGACCGACAACATTGAAAAGCTCATACAGGCACAGACTCTGCAATAATCTCATCACACTGTGATAGCAGCGCCTTTCTCAAATTGCCGCCTGGGTCGGTGGTTTTTATGGGGGCACGGCTATCGGCGTTGCCGATACGCCGTGCGATGTGCCGTGCAGACCGCACGGCACTATTATTATTTGGGGGCACGGCTATCTCGCTTCGCTCGATACGGCGGCCTTGGGCGCGGCGCTATGGCTATTGGCCATACGCGCCGCGAATACTCATATATATAATAATTATATCACGAATGTTCTCATGTTGCATTGATGCTTTTTGGCCTTGCGGTCATAGATGAGTGCGACAGCCAACACTTCGCCGTGATAATTCTGGAGATCTTTGGCAGCGAAATACTTTTTGTCTTCGACCTGCTTGATGGCTGATTCTGTGGAATCATCGAGCTTGAGTTCAAATATTGTGGGCTTGTACCAGCTCGGTTTTGTGGGAATGAGGACGATATCCGCATAGCCTCGGCTTGATGGGCATTCTCTTGAAAGGATGCAGTAATTGCGTGCTTCGTTTGTGGCAAACAGCAAAGTCGTCGTGAGATCGCCTTCTGAATGATAATGAATTGGGACGGAAATATCGTCATGGATTTCTTCAATGATTTGGGCAGCCATATCTGCATCTTTGTTCTGTATGGCCGCCATAAAATCGCGCGATCGCTGGAACTGCTTGATGGTATGGCTCCAGTTGGATTTGATGATTGCCGACTGCATGACGCTTCGGATCTCTTCATTGGGAATCCAGGCCACTTTTGTTTCGAAATCATACGTCAGATATCCAAGATGAATCAGCGCGGTCAGGACATCATTTTTATCGCGTATTTCCAATGAAGTGTTAAAACCTGTCGTGTCCACCGGATAATGCTCGCCCACAATCATTTGCGAGATGGCATCTTGCAGGCCCTCAAAATCCGTATTGATATAATCTTTAAGCACATCGAATGCGCCGGTCTGTGTCCAATGGACATTGAACATTTTTCTGCGCATGGATTCCGCCACTGCTTTGGGATTATAGATGGATGTCTCTTTGGTGATGTGATAACCGTCATACCATCGTTTGGTCTCATCAAAATTCATCTTATATTTTTTGCATAATTTCTGAACTTCTTTTTCTGTAAACCCGAAATAGGGTTCAAGCGGGTGCGAATCGAGCATTGTGTATTCTAAAAATACGTTGAGCGATGATTCAACATCATATTTTTTGATCGGCAGAATGCCTGTGATGTAAGCGAGCGCGAGATATTGCCGTGCCTCTGCGGCTTTGAACACGCCCCGGAGAAAGCCCATCCATGCCTTTTGAGCGGCTTTGTTATCTTTGTCGCGCCTGAAGATGCTGTCCCATTCATCGATGAGCAGGACGAATTTTGTTCCCGTAGTAGCGTTGACATCCCGCATCATTCTAGCTAGTGGCATGGTGTCATCCAGGATATCGGGCCATTGTGCAATGAGCTCTTTGCCGATTTGCCTGTGTATGCTTGGCACAAAATCGAGCGGATCTTCGACGCAATCGCGGAACGACTGGGCATCGAAACTGATGACCGCATATTTATTGATTTGATCTTCATAAGATTTGATGCGGTGCACGGCGAGCTTATCAAAGATATCGTGACTGTCGTAGGCATTGCAGTAATAGACGGCGATCATTGCGGCTGCCATCGACTTGCCGAAGCGCCTCGGGCGCGTCAGGCAGACATAGCCGCTGTCTTTGCCGAGCCACTTATTGAGGGCTGAAAAAATCCCCGATTTATCGACATAGATTTCGTCTTCAAGGTATCTGGTAAAAATTGTCTTGTTCGGATTGAGATAAACGCCCATAATCACCTCCGTGCTTTTTCATGCCGGTCGAGAACCGTCACCGTCAGCACTCTAACTCGCTTAAATTCAAATGGCGAGCTTTTAATGTGAGTGAGCGGAGGGGTTCCCCGACCTCACTTTGCTGGCTTTGGGCTGGCTGGATAGTGGGCTTTACGGGAATTAAGTGCTTAACATGAAAGACTGATAAGCGTATAGACAACGCTACATTTTGGGAAATCTGGCTGTTGGCTGACTATAAAGCTTATAGAGTTTAGATTTCAGTTTAATTTTGTACGATTATATTTAAATGCGGTTGTTATGATATAATCGTCATCGCGCTTGGGAGTCTGTATGAAGACGATTAATTTTGAGTTGGTGAAAAATCACATTGTGTTTCAGGATGGCGAAGATTGTGCTTTGCTTGACACGGGAAGTCCTATAACGCTTGATTTTAGGGAGGATGTGAGCGAGATAGCAGATAGTATTCAACGAAATGTCAGTACTGGGCTTATGAAACTCATTGGTATGGATAAAGTGAAGGAATACGCACAGGTTTTGCTTGATTACCATAAATGCAAAGTTATTTTGGCTCGGGATGGCGAAGAAATCAACATTGAGAATGAATTTGCGAGGTGTGCGTGTGATTACACTTTGCTTCCGGTATTTTTGATGAAGATTGGAAATCATGAACACAAAATGATCTTGGATACGGGGGCGGTGTTGGGATATTTAAAAGCCAGAATTGCGGAGCGTAGTGATGTTTGTGTGGGGCAAAAGCAAGACTGCGTTTCTCCTGTGGCGGAGCTTCCTGTTCTATCATCTTGATCGATATCGACGTATGGATAAGATCTTAATGAACCATTCTGATTCAGCCCATCTACAACCCATTCTGATTTCCAGCCATCCGTTTCAACGAAGCAGCCGATATCGATATCAACACTTCTTCTCCCTTCAGGGTGCTGGCTGGCGGTTGCGCCAACGCGTGGCGCATTAAATTTTGGCTCTGTTCAACTTCCGCGATTATTTAGCCGTGCAGTTAAAGATATAGTCTTTTTTGACTTTGCTGACAGTGCAGTTGGCTTGAGGTAAATCGACTTTCTTGAGGGATTTAATGCCTTTGGCTTTTTTGCGGGCTTTGGCGAGGCTTTTGTCTTCGGAGTTGGATACAGCGGCACCGGTGCTGAACTTGCCGATGGCGAGCACTTTGGACTGTTCGGCGCCTTCTTTTCCGATGACGAAAAGCTTTCGCATGATGCCCGCTTCATATTGCGTGCGTTCGCATAATTTGGGGTTTTCTTCTTCCGGATGGCCGCAGTTCCATTCGCCTGTATATGCGAGTTCGAATTCGATAAAAAGTGCGGGCTTTCCGTCGTAGTTACCGGCATAGACATCGCTGAGTTGATGGTTCGTATAAGTTCGGTATGTCGTTCCCCAGCTCTTGAGCATCGTGCGCTTGTCGCTTCTATCAGAATCATGAAGGAAATAGAACACGACTTGTTGTGCTTCGTCGACCGTCGTGCGTACGCCGAGAATCGCATAACCGTAGTCTCTATACGTGGTGGCTTCGAGATAATATGCTTTTCCCGCGCTGTTTTTGACTGTTTTGCCTTGATCGAGGCTAAACGATTCTTCGTTTTCCTCATATTTTTCCTGTACAAATTTCGTAGAAAAGCCTTTGAGCGTCCACGGTTCGGGCAGGCTGAATACGGGTTCGGTAATTGTTACCTCGTCGCCATAGTTTTCGACCATCAATTCTGCCGAAGCCATGAGTGGGAATGCGGCCATGAGTAACAGTGTGAGCAGGAACACGATACCGAGTTTTTTATTGTTCATCTTGAAATCACCTCAATTGTGTCGTCATACAGGATGCATAAAGCATACGAAACGAGATTTTAGCCAACGCAAGGTAGTGGGGCAAGTGTAATTAAAGCAGGAGCCGCACGGCGTATCGGCACGCAGTCGCTTCACCCGGCCGCGAAGCGGCCTGCCCTCTCCATGAGAGAGGGCACGAGGTAGGCGACAATTGCGTGCCGATAGCCCGATAATGCGAGCCGTATGCGCGAGGCGCATAGGCGAGCCGCACGGCGTATCGGCGGTACGCCGATAGCCGTGCCCACAAAACCACAAGACGGCGGAATGGTGCAGAACGTTGACGATCGCGAAAAATCTGGTTAATGTCAGAGGGCTATGTGCTTTGAAACTGGACAAAAGGAAGGCGAATATGAATAAAAAGTTACTGGCAGTGTCGATGATTTGTGTGGCGTGTTGCTATGCGTGTAACGACGATTCCGCGTCGGGGGCGGGCGAATGCAAGTGCCTTGAAAGCGAGCAGTGCGTTGACAATGTGTGCGTAGATAAGGCGTCGTTGTGCGGCGGCGTCAAGTGCCTCGACAGCGAGACGTGTGTTGAGAATGCGTGTGTGGAAACGGCGTCGTTGTGCGGTGGCGTGAAGTGCCTTGAAAGTGAGACGTGCGTTGGGAATGCGTGCGTGGAAACGGCATCGTTGTGCGGCGGCGTGAAGTGTCTCGATTCGCAGGTTTGTCAGAAAGATGTTTGTGTGGACAAGGAAAAAGTGTGCGGCGACACGGCATGCCATGACCTTCAGATATGCCACGAGGGCGCTTGTATCGACAAGGATCGGGAATGTGGCGATGCTGTTTGCGAGGCGGATCAGACTTGCCGCGAGGGCGGTTGCGTCGACACCGTTTTGATTTGCGGGGCAAATGTATGCACGACGTCACAGACCTGCCAGAACAGCGAATGTATTGATAACGACAAGATTTGTGGGGCAAATGTTTGTACGGCGCAACAGACGTGCCGCGATGGGATGTGCGTCGACAACGAGAAGATTTGTGGCGATGCCGTGTGCGGTGCGTCGCAGACTTGGCACGAAGGTGTTTGTGTGGCGACCGAGCTGATTTGTGGCGAGTCGGTGTGCGAGGCAAAGCAGAGCTGTGTCGAAGGCATTTGTGTCGATCCGACGCCGGCCGAAGTCGTGATAACGGTTGGCGGTGCGCCGGTCGTGAGCGAGGATGGTTCCAGTTTTGAGATCGAGGTGGTGTTGGCGACGAAGCCGACGGATTCGGTGACGGTGACGGTGACATCTGGCGACACGGGCGAGGTGGCGCTGTCGGCTGAGAGCCTGACGTTTACGTCGGATAACTGGAATGTGGCGCAGAAATTGACGGTGACGGGCGTGGATGACGACGATATCGATGGGACGGTGAGCGTGCCCGTGCAGTTTGTGTTGGCTTCGTCCGATGCGGAATACGACAAGCTGACGACGCAGATCGAGGTGGCGAACACGGACAACGACTCGGCGGAGCTCGTCATCGACTCGGCAGGTGTGACGATGCTCGAAGGGAGTGAGGAAACGGCGGAATTTAGTGTCGTCTTGAGTGCCCGGCCGACGCAGAACGTGACCGTGACCTTGCAATCTTCCGATGCCACGGAACTCGCGATTGTTGGCGAGTCGACGCTTGTGTTTACGCCGGAAAACTGGAACCAGCCGCAGAAGGTTTCGGTCGCGCCTGTGGATGACTTGCTGGCGGATGGCGCGCAGACGGCGTTTGTTCAGCTCAAGAGCGCGTCCGAGGATTCGAATTTCGATTTGCTGACGGGCAAGACCGTCGATTATACGATTTCGGACAACGAGACGGCTGGCGTCGTCATTTCGGCGTCATCCACGGAAATCACGCCGAGTGCGTCGCAGATTACGATTGATGTCGTGCTGACGGCGGAACCGAGTTCGGATGTCGTCGTGACGCTAACGACGACAAACGATGTCACGGCGGCGCTGGGCGAGAAAACGGTCACGTTTACGTCGGAAAACTGGAATGTGGCGCAGAAAGTGACGGTGACGAATACGGATGCGATGGCGGCTTCGTCGGTGAAGACGCTGGAGATGATCAGCGGCACGGCGTCCGGGGAGAACGTTTATAACGGCACGAAGAGCAATACGATTATTCTGACGATATATGCGCTGACAAAACTCGATATCGTGCGTCCGACCGAGTGCGCGATGCAGGAAATGGAGCTCCTGCCCGGCAAGTACAAGCTCGAGGTCTGGGGTGCGCAGGGCGGTTTGGACGGCCCGGGCAATGGCGAGACGCGTCAGGGCGGCAAGGGCGGCTATGCGTCGGGTTACATTACGGTGACGGAGAAACAGAAGATTTATTATGTCATCGGCGAATACAGCCCGTCGTTTAATGTGTATGGCGTTTATTCGCCTTGCGGTGGTGGCGGGACGTCGTCGGGTTCGTCGACGGGGGCCGGCGGCGGCGGCGCGACATTCATTGCGTCGAAGGCACTCGGGACGCTCGACAAATATGTGGATGACAAGGATGCGATTTATCTCGTAGCAGGTGGCGGCGGCGGCGCGGCTGGAGTC
>JAZODZ010000326.1:0-3704 GCA_045597285.1 Myxococcota bacterium | reverse complement strand
CCTACGGGCTTCTATTATTTGCGTCATTTATAGCATTTGTCCCATCCTTAGTCGTTGGAGAGGGGGCAGGGGGTGAGGCCAGAAAAGACACTCTCATTTTAGTAATTATGATGTATTCGACAACTTATAATAATCGTTATTGTTGACTATATTAAGAAAGTTGTGAATGATTTAATACTAAAAACAATCATAAAAATCAACCTCTTGCGGGCGAAACGCCCGCGTTACCGGGAATAATCATTAACTAGAACTTCGTTAATTATCAGAATTCAGTTTTGTCTGGAACAGGTAAACCCATGGGGGGCGGATAGTTAGCTGGTGGTTTGCCGACTCGCTTTGGATGGGAGTGTTTGGCTTTGTCCTTTTCTTCGGGGGGAACGTCGATCTTTTGGGGCTCAGAGTCTGGATTTGCATCGGGAACCACCTCGGGTGGTTCGGGACGTGGCGCGGGAATGCCGATAGGCATCGGGTAATCGTGATCGGGCTGGGCGGGTTCTAACCCTACTGGCCTTGGGTAATCGTGCGGGTCATTCGATTCAATTTCGAGCGGTTCGCCGACTTCTTCAGGATAGGGTATTGGTTCGGTGGGACGATTATTCTCTGGGCTGGGGCTGTCCTGTCCTTCGGGAGCTTTCTGTTCCGCGGCGGGCGTTTCCGTGTTGGCCGGTTGTGTCGGGGAACAGGCCGGTAATGTAGTCAGTGCAAGTGCAGCGGCACTTGCCAAGACGGCCTTTTGTGAAATCTTGGATACAATGGACGGGGATGTCATATCGATATTCTTGACTGCCAAACGGTGTTTGTCGCCCACCCAAAGAATGTCATTATTGAACAATTTCAGCGGATGATTGCGGGAACACAGGCGTTTGCGTCCATACCGTTCGATGGTGAGCGCTGTTCCGGTAGTCTGAATCATGACATCGCCGTGATTGTCAAGAGAAAGCGAAATATCAGATAGTTCCTTGCTTTGCGTCTGCGTCAGTTCCATCATGTCGATGGTGGGACGATTATTTTGAAATGGCGAGGCCTCGATCGTTCTGCCTTGATATTCCAGCAAAATACTTAACATTGCGTGTTTCCTTATATGAATGACCGATCAATGAACCGATTGCCCAGGCAACCCGTCGCACGATTATAAATTGAATTATCGCAAATGGCGAGAATTAATTGCCTGGCGCGGCGATTGGCCCGAGGGCCAATACGCCACTATCCCGAGCGTGCCCATGGTTTGATTTCTTTTCTAAATCGAATGCATAGTGTAAAATACCGAGTGGGTCCACGTCTGGCCACGAATCTATCTTTTCTCGATTAGTTCAGGTATTCTCACTCGAATCCTTGACACGCCTTTCTCATTTGATTGAATTATGTTCTCGAATATTCTATGTAACCGAACAATTCTCGTTCTTTCGTGTTTCGCAAGCATCGCTGCATTTTTTGCTGGATGTGCGAAGAAACCTTCTGCCAGCAGTCCGACAACGCAGTCTGAAAATGTGGCCGAAGAAACATCCGTGGTTGAAGATTTCGATGTCAATGCCGTGTTCGACGTCGAGGCAATCATGACGGTGATAAGAAAAGAAGAACCTGTCCATCCCGTCATTATCAGTGACCTGGTTCAGTCAGCCATGAGAGATTACAGTCCCGCAATATATAAGACCGCAGACAAATACAATGCTGAATATATTGAATGCACGAAGTCATTAAATTATGTCGTCCAGGACGATAGCGCATGCGAATCGGATGAACGCGTAGTGCTAAACGCATTAATCCAGGAAAATGCGAATATTGAATGGCTAAAAGAGCATGGACAGAAAGATATTCAACGCTCGATGTGGCGAGTCTTGAAGGCTGAAGACTATTATTCAGATTTTAGATGGGATTCGAATGATACTGATACAATTGGTGCGCTTCAAGACCTGATCAAGGCCGGTGCCGATTTGAACGCACCAAATTGGGATGGCGATATCGGCGCGTTTGCGGTGGATGATGCACAATTCATCTTAGCACAGCTCAAGTCTGGCGCTATCAAGTACGATATCAAGGACAAAGACGGCAATTGTCTGTTGCACAAATTCGCATCCGATGAAAATATATTGGACTTTTTAGTTCAATCGGGGCTGGATATCAATACGCAGAACAAAGATGGACAGACACCTCTGTTTAATGTCAAAGATCCACAAATTGTGGAGCAGTACATAAAAGCCGGTGCCAATATCCATCTTGAAGATCATCTCGGGAATACGCCCATTTTCCAGGCAGCTAAAAACGATACCGAGCATTTCCCGTTATCGGCACAGTTTGTCAAATATGGCGCGGATATCAATCATGTCAATCGTGCAGGTCAAACGGCAGTCTTTGGCGTCAATATCCAAAATGGCCTTCAGGACTTTTTGGATCTCGGTGCCCGTCTGTCCGCTAAAGACAACGCAGGAAATACTCCGCTCCATACCTACGATATGACCAGGGATAATAAATCCCTCGATAGTTTAGATATTTATCTTAATCATGGTATAGATTTGAGCAGCCCTGGCGATTTTCCATTGTTAAAACTATGTCTGGATTATAATTTATATAAAAACTTAAATCAATCATGTGTAGAAAAATTAATGAAAGCGGGTGCCGATGTCTCTGCAAAAGACAGAAACGGACTCGGTTTCTTTGCGTATCTTCTCAAGAATCATCTTCCACTGGATGAGGATTCACATCATTATGCAAGAAATGAATTAAAACTTAAATATGACAAGCTCCCGGATATGATAAATATCGTTGCGAATACGCGTGACAGCTATGACAGGCAGGAAGCATCCGATACATTAAGTGCGAGCATGAGCGATAGAATAAGTGAACTGAGCTTTGTAGAACGTGCACTCAAAGATATGATTCTGGATGGAGTCCTGGATGTCGGCGAACAAATGCCAACAGGGGAGACATTCTTATTCTATGTGACAGATCATTCCACGGCAGAGGCGTTGATCAAAGCAGGCGTCGATATCCATGCTAAGAACAAGCGAGGCGAAACAGCACTTTGGCGCGGCAATATTTCTGCACTTCTCGAGGCTGGAACCGATGCGAAAGTGGTGGACAATATCGGCCAGACGCCACTATTTGCGCGTTACCCGTACTATCTCGGCACGGATTGGGGGTCGGAAATCGCCTTCAATGTCGGTGAAATACGGCTTTTGTTAGATGCCGGTGCCAATATCAATGCCACTGATGCCAACGGCCGTTCTGTCTTGTTTTATGTTCTCGAAAGTTGCGCAGGCATCGAACCCCATGAATGTCAAGACCTCGAACATGGAGTGATTAACGAATACTGCACCTCCGATTCTGCCATTCAATTTTTTGCGCATCGCGGTGCAGACGTCAATATCAAAGACAACGACGGCATTACCCCTTTGATGCTCGTATGCGATATTATTGACACGGACACGGAAATATATGTTTCTGAACTGATCAAAGCTGGTGCCGATGTGAATGCACGGGACTATTCAGGCACTTCTGTTGCCGAACATTGTTACAAACATAGTAATGAAGAACTTCAGGATATTTTAAAGAAGGCGGGAGCAAAATAGTGACCGCCCGTAGGCTTGAGGCTAAGGAAGGGACATTTTGTATTATTGTAAGTATTTTGGGGGAATCCCCTACGGGGATGGTTATGGTTGAATGACCTGATCCCCCGGTAGGCGCTTACGCGCCAACCGGGGGCTACT
>JAZODZ010000325.1:0-2735 GCA_045597285.1 Myxococcota bacterium | reverse complement strand
CTCCCCCTCGCCATTTATGGAGAGGGGGCCGGGGGGTGAGGTCTCTCCCCCTCGCCCATTGGGAGAGGGGGACGGGGGGTGAGGTCATCACACCTGGATCACTCTCAGCGAATCATCGACCTGCTGGCGAAGCTTTTTCTCGACGACGTATTGAATCGTGCCACTCGCGCCAACACACTCCGCACAAGCACCCGTCAGTGAAACGTACACGAGATTCTCCTTGATATCGATGATCTCGATGTCGCCATTATCGTCGGCCAGCATCGGACGAACGTCTTTCTCGATGACGGCTTCGATCTTCTTTGCAAGCTGGAACGGCGACAATTTCGGCGTGCTCAATGCCTCAGTCGATGTCGGGGCATCTCCCTGAACGCCCCAGCGTTCATCGAGCAAATCCTGAATGCCGCCGGGGGCATGCTGGCAGGCGCCGCAAGCACCGCCTGCTTTCAATGCACCAATCACATCCTCGATCGTGTGCAGATTGAGCTCGACAATGCGGCGCTTCAGTTCGGCTTCAGTCACGTTAAAGCACGTGCAAACGAGCCGCGAACCTTCGTCTTCTTTAAGAGCGAGCTTGATTCCGAGTGCTTCCAAATCGACACCACGCTTCTGCGCCCAGTCGGCGACTGCGGCTTCGAGCGCTTCCGCGCCCATGACCGAACAATGAATCTTCTGCGAAGGCAACCCCTCGAGGAACTGAACGATATCTTCATTGCGAATTTTCAACGCTTCGATCGGCGTATATTCGCCTTTTTCGATGATTTCACAAAGCGCCTCGCTCGATGCAATCGCGCTCGTACAACCAAATGTCGAATATTTTGCAGCAATAATCTTGTCCTCGACAGGATTGTCAGCTTTTTTGACTTTGAAATAAAAACGCATCGCATCGCCGCACGCGATCGATCCGTGTTCACCCACGCCATCGGCATCCTCGATCTCGCCAAAATGGCTCTTATCGTTGCCATTCACGGCATTCATAAACAGGATTTTTGTTTTGTCGCTATATTGCCAGGCCATAATCACCTCGTAAAGAAAACACGAACAACGGAATATACCGCCGTATATCCCGAAAAAAGCGGCGCATATTTTAATCTTTTTGCGGTGAAGGGCAATATATAAAACCACACACACATACAAATCTCACACGTCGTATGTGCCACGGACACCCACGGCAACGCGGCGTATCGTCTCGCGATAGCCGCGACCCATGTAAAGACGTGCGGTCAGCACGTCTCTCACACATGATGTACGCAACGCGGACACCCACGGAAGCGAGCCCCATGTAAAGACGTGCGGTCCGCACGTCTCTCATGCACGATGTCGGCTACCGACCGTCGCACCACGGAGGGGGCGTCGGGCGGGCAAAAAGCGTGCGGCAGAGGCGTTCACAATCGAACGCCCCTGCCGCGCGCCGCGTAGGCAAAAACAAAAACTCGGGGCATGCAAGCTCACTAGGGAACTGAACAATTCCCAAAGCGATCTACATCATTCCGCACAACCGACAGACATCAAAATGCGGACGCTGTCCGGTGCCACGACGACCTTTGAACTATGGTAATATTCAGCCTTATCGGGCTCGATAAAATCATCCGGCGACGGTTTCGACGTATCGACGAGATCGATCCATGCTCGCTTAGGCAATTCAAACGTCAGAGGCTCGCGCCACGCATTCATGGCGACGTAAAACCGCGGTTCCATAGGCGCATCCAGAAGTTCAAACGCAAACGAATGAGAGCAGTATTCCCAGTCCGGCGTTTCAACCTGAATGCCGTGAAATCTCAGATTGTCCGATGAAATGCGGCATTTCTCAGGGTCGGCAAAATTCGTCTGGCGCAATGCCTTGTACCGACGCCGAAGCGCGATAAGTTTGCTGCAAAACGCCATCATTTCGTCCGACTCAGGCGTGTGATTCCAATCGAACCACGAGATGTCGCTGTCCTGACAGAAGCCGTTGTTATTGCCTTTCTGCGTGCGCCAGATTTCGTCCCCACCGAGAATCATCGGCGTGCCACGCGAAAGAAACAGCGTCGCAATCAGATTTTTAGCCCGCTGAAGTCTCTTTCGGCACACGGCTTTATCCGTCGTTTCCCCTTCGACGCCGAAATTCGTACTCAGGTTGTCATTGCTGCCGTCGCGATTCTGCTCGCCATTGCGTTCGTTATGTTTCAGGCGATACGAGCACAGATCGCGAAGCGTGAACCCATCGTGAGCCGTAATAAAATTAATGCTCTGCGCCGTATTCTGCTTGTCGCCAAAACAATCCTTGCTACCCGCAATGCGTCGAGCCAGGTTTAATGCCGTGCCGTCATAGCCGAGCCAGAAACGACGCGCATCGTCGCGGAATTTCCCGTTCCATTCCGCCCAGGCGCGAGGAAATCCACCGACTTTATAAAGCCCACCGGCATCCCAGGCCTCGGCGATCAGCTTGCAACCTCGCAAAACGGGATCATCTGCAATATCGCTCAGCAAACCGATATTCGGGTCATTAATCCATTCGCCTTTGTTCGAACGCCCAAGAATCGTCGCCAAATCGAACCGGAACCCATCGACGTGCATTTCGACAAGCCAATAGCGAAGACACTCGATGATGAGATGTTTCATCGCCGGATGGTTGCAGTTCATCGTGTTACCGCAGCCCGTATAATTCGCATATTTTGCACGCTTTTCGAGCATATAATAGACGGCATTGTCGAACCCGCGGAACGAAATCGTAGGGCCGCCTTCGCCGCCTTCAC
>JAZODZ010000324.1:0-2096 GCA_045597285.1 Myxococcota bacterium | reverse complement strand
TTATCAGCTGTGGATATTCCAGATGCCAGTCTGTTAATTTCGATGGATGAAATGTTTTATATGAATAGCTATGATAGTAAATTTAATTATCCCATCGGCAATTGGGATACGTCGAGTGTTAGATATATGAATTCTGTGTTTGATGGTGCGACATCGTTTAATCAAGATATTGGACGTTGGGATACGTCGAGTGTTACGGAAATGTGGGCGATGTTTGAATATACTAAGTTTAACAAAGATATTAGTAAATGGGATACATCAAGTGTTACGAAAATGGGGGAAATGTTTTATGAGGCAATATTGTTTAATCAAGATATTGGTAGCTGGGATACATCGAATGTTACGAATATGAGTGGGATGTTTAGTCATGCAGATAAGTTTAACCAAGACATTGGTAAATGGAATACCTCGAATGTCACAGATATGTATTCAATGTTTCTTTGGGCGTCATCGTTCAATCAGGATATCAGTGGTTGGAATGTCGGAAAACTGACGAGTTATTCTAATATTTTCTGTGAATCGAGATTGAGCGATGATCTAAAAGAAAAAATTAATGACAAGTGGATGAATAAAAATAGTGTATTTTCCGCTCAATTTTGGCCAGCCCATTCCGCTCTAATTTGGCCACCCGGAATCATACCACGGAATCGGTCAATTTCGACTGTAAAACGCGGTGGGATTCGCCGAGGAATGTGAACAAAAGTGTATCCTGGGCGAGGCGGTCAATGGCGGCGTGAGCCATTTTCTCGTCACGGGGATCGGGGAAGTCTGAGAGCCATTCCTTGATGGTGCGGTTTGAGGTGAGGATGAGGCTTTTCTTTTCGTAGCAGTAGCGGGCGATGAAGTCGAAGAAGAGCTGGATGGTATCGGTACCACGTGGCGGATAGCCGAACTCGTCGAGAATGATGAGGTCGAGTTTGGCGAGGCGTTTGAAAAAGCGGGCATCGTGCGAGGCTGTGGCATCCCGGAGGCGTTGGATAAGGTCGGGAAAACGATAAAAGGCGACTTTTTTGAGGAGTTTGCACGCCTCGATGCCGAGGGCAATGGCGAGGTGAGTTTTGCCGGTGCCAGGCTTGCCGTACAGGAACAGGTTGTATCGGTCGTTGACGAACTCGCACTCGGTAAAATAGGGCATGGCCACCGAGGTAGGAATCTGAACTTCGGCGAAGTCGAAATCGGCGAGTGTTTTGATTTCGGGGAAACAAGCGGCCTTGATGTTGCGCTCGATGGCGAGTGCGTCCCGGCGGTCGATCTCACCTTCGAGAAGCTCAATCAGGAAATCGCGCTTCTCGCTTTTTTTACTCTGAACGGCCTCGACAAACGGCTGCCCCAGCTTCAGCCTTTTGCACCATGTGACCGTTTGACTTGATGATCTGGTCATAATGCTCCTTCTCCGCACTGTATGAAGTCAGATCATACAAAAGCACGGCCTGTTTGTTTTTAGTTGGCATGGGCAGACACGCGATATCGTGTTTGTCGAAAAAGTCGGTCATGGCATCCACCCGAGCCGCAGGACGCACGGATTTTATGGCCATCTTGAGTTCGTGCAAAATTTCCCTGCTTTCATCTTCCACATATTCGTTGTCGCTCTTTTTGATGCGTGCCCGTGGGCGTGCAGCCAGTGCTTCGGCATACATTGTGGGATCAATCGTCGTCGAACCAAGTTTATATGATCGTCGATGTGTACAAATCAGTTCCCCGGTCAATTCACATATTTCGATATCAAACGCGCCGATCTTGACCATGACATTTTTTCGCGGATGCTTGTCAGACACTGAATAGCGACAGCCTTTTACCCAGATGAGAGCGCATTTATCGGTTTTGTGCGGCTCGGTCAGTCGGCAATCGAAAGGCTTTTTGGGCAGTGCGATTCCCGCTTTCCGCTCATTCTCAAACAATTCTACTTTCGGCACGTTCCATAAATAATGATTTTCCCGCGCATCATTCATACATCTATCAAGTAATGAGCGGTTATATTCCCGTTCATCCTCAATATGCGGGTACGGCGAAAAGTATTCCTGCCGCTTTGTATCATTGGCGCGTTCGACCGCGCCTTTTTCCCATCCACTGGCCGGATTGCAGAATTTGTATTCAAA